>CAYGHY010000022.1:0-9255 GCA_964349435.1 uncultured Oscillospiraceae bacterium | reverse complement strand
CCATTTTTATCAACAGCGCTCTCCGTAGTGCTTCCGCTCCGCTGACCGCCGCTGACGATCGCAGTCCTCGTGGTAATGCCGACACCCGACCCTGTTGTGCCCGCAAAAGCCCCTGCCGAATATACTGTCATTATTACCACTATTAATAAAATGGAGCCAAACTTCTTCAACATCGCATTAACCCCTCAGAACCACTATTTGCATCACTATTATGTATTAACCCGTATATCGTATCTTTTCTATCCTAATTATACAAGAAAGATGTTACAAAACCATTACGCACCATTTAAGAATAAATTACATAAATACCCCTTAAGTCCTTCATTTTTCTAGGCCTGTCTGTATTATAGGCAACCGTACCGTTACCTCTGTTCCGCTGCCTATCTGGCTGGTTATAGTAATAACACCCCCGTGAGCCTCCACAATTTCCTTCGCTATAGCAAGACCCAGACCTGTTCCGCCCATCTCCCTTGAACGCGCCTTGTCCACTCTGTAAAACCGTTCAAAAATTCTGGGCAGGTCGCTCTCCGGTATTCCGATACCGCTGTCTGCCACTTTAAAATAGACCTCGTTATATATTTTCCCAACATAAACCGTTACTATACCCTCTTCTATCGTATACTTGATCGCATTGCCCAGCACATTCAAGACTACCTGCTCAAGCCTTCCATAGTCCGCCTCGATGCATGGTATGTCACCCAGCACGAAGCATTCCAGCGTCTGCTTCCTCGCCTTTGCTTCCAGCTCCATTCTTTCCACAGTACTCTTTATAAGCTCCACCAGTGATACTTCCTCAAAACTCCAGTTCATCTGCTGGTTGTCAAGCCGCGAAAGCTGCAGCAGGTCTTTAACCAGTCTGGCCATCCTGTCCGCTTCTGCGTTTATGACGCCAAGGAACCTTTCCGCTGTCTCCCTATCCTCCAATGCGCCGTCCAGCAGAGTTTCCGAATAACTTTTAACAGAAGTCAGCGGAGTTCTCAGCTCGTGTGAAACATTTGCCACAAACTCTTTTCGCATGTTCTCCAGACGGTGCTGCTCCGTTATATCCTGAAGCACCGCAATGATGCCCTCCGGCCTTTTTGCCTCATCAGTAAAGACTGCAAAGTATACCTTGATCGTCTTTTCACCTACATCGATGCTCATGTTCTTGGTATACTTCGATTGAAGATACAGCACATCCTCCACACTATACTTAAAGCCATACCTGGCGCAGTAATCCTGGAAGCTGTCAATGCTCTCCTCCACACCGAGAAGACGGACAGAAGCCGGATTGGTGTGGATAATCTCCCCCTTAAGATTGAATGCAATTACTCCATCGTTCATATAGTTGAGGATGGTCTCCATCTTGCTTTTTTCACTGGATATCTCAGCCAGGGTATTTTTCATGCTGGAGGCCATATAGTTGAAGGTTTCTGTCAGTTGGCCTATCTCATCGCCCGATTTAACCTCGAGCACCTGCTCAAAATCACCGGCCGCAATGTTCTTCGCCTTATGCATCAGCTTTACCAGAGGTGAGGCAATGGTTTTAGAAAGGATGTAACCCGTGACAAACGCTATAGCCAGTCCCAGCGCAATACTTGTTAGAATAATACTGTTAAAATAGCTGATTAGTCCCGCCCAGTCATCCTTATAATATTTAAAGTACAGTATATTTTCACCTATCGGTCTTGCGTAGTCAAAGAAGCTCTGCCCGGCATAGCTCTCCAGAACTCTGCTGTTTTTTTCCTTGCCGGCCATGGCCTGTACAAAGTTGTCGGAGGCCATCAGCGCATTTAAAGCCGAGGTTGGGTTATCAAGCAGCTGCTGATCATTGGTAAAATAAATTTCACCATTTTTATCAGAAATGGTATAACTCCTGAATTCCAGATTCAGCTGGAAAACGCTTTCACTGTTTTCTATTTGTTCTTTCAATTCTTTTGCTGTGGGATTGTCGCCGCCGGCTTTCCAGTTTTTGAAGCCGGTATCCATTCTTTTGGTAAAATCCTCATAATACTTACTTTCTATTCTGTCGCTAAGATAGAGCCACATCGGTACCATCAGGCAAAACGTTATAAGACAAAAGAAGCTTACCAGCCGCCACCGCAAACTTTTAGGGAACATAAACACCTCTCATCAAATGTCTCCGGGCTGCCTGCCACACCTCTGCACGGAAAAACGCACAAAATCTCATTGTTTGTCCGGCTTATTAAAATAATAGCCGACCCCCCGTTTGGTCATAATGTATTCGCAGTTTGAGGGATCCTTTTCCAGCTTCTCTCTCACCCTTCTGATCGTAACGTCAACTGTTCTTACATCACCGTAATACTCGTAGCCCCACACTTTTTCCAGCAGGTTTTCCCTGGAAAAAATCTGCCCTGAGTGTATTGCCAGGAATTTGACCAGCTCGAACTCCCTGAGAGTCAGTTCAATCGTTGCCCCGTCCCTCTTCACGTCATATCTGTCCGCATCGATAGCGACGCCCCCGCATACAACCATGCCGCCCTTGGCAGCATCACCCTCTTCAAAGGCCGTTCTTCTGATATTTGCCTTGACCCTTGCCATCAGTTCCCGCTGGCTGAAAGGCTTTGTAATGTAATCATCCGCTCCCAGCTCCAGACCCAGCACCTTGTCAACCTCTTCCTCCTTGGCGGTCAGCATGAGGATCGGTGTAGATATGGACTGCCGGAGTTTTCTGCATACGGTGAAGCCGTCTACCTTCGGCAGCATGACATCCAATAATATCAGATCGGGCTTTTCCTTCAATGCCAGCTCCATTGCCTGCTCTCCGTCATATGCTTCGATGGTGGTAAACCCTTCCTTTTTCAGATTGAACTTCAGAATATCCACGATATTCTTTTCGTCATCTACAATTAATATTTTTTTACTCACAAAACACACTCCCTCTACCGTCACCATTATATCATTAATTGTCCGCAATACATAACATCAGAGGCTGAGCTCCAAAAGCCCCGCCAAATACTTTTTACCATAGCGGGGGGCTTAATACAAGGCTTAATTAATCCCATTTTTCTTGCCCTTGCCTGCAGCCTTCCACTCATTGCAAGCGCTTTAGCCCGAATGCCTTAAATTATTTCCCCATCCTCACCGTTATTGTGTTGCGGCCTTCGGCAGTGGTGCGGGAATAGATGCCCGAATAATCGGTTATGGAATTAACCCTCAACAGATAGGTCTTTGCCGGATTCAGCTCGTCAAACCTGAGCACCAGCGTTGTAGGATCAACATACATCACCCCAATCGGATCCAGCTTTAGTGTTTCACCATTTTCCACGTACTCCAGTGCATAATTTGAAGTCTTGATGTTGTTCGGCTCCAGCGCTATCTCTTTATTAAACAGCACCCTGACCGCATCCTTCGATACTGTAACCGCATCAGCCGGGCGCGGCCACACGTCGCTGTTGCCGCTCCCCGTGAACTCGGCCTGCAGCACAGGCAGCTGGGCAGTTCCAAGTGAATCCTTCAGGCCGGCAACATAAACCTTATACTTCTGCGAGCTGTTAAAGGTTTTTCCTGCAGGCAGGAACAGCTTCACCGCAAACATTCCGTACATATCCTCATAATACGCCTTTTCGGGTATAACATTGAAGGAGCCGTCGCTTACTCCCCTTATAATGTAATTGGCCTTGTTCGCCGCCGCAGATTCATCAAGCGCTCTGTTGAAAAGCAGAACTGCGCTGTTATTGTAGTCGGACGCCGCCTGCGAAAGTGCAAGCTCGCTGTTTTCCGGATAAAAACCGCCGAAAGGGAAGCTCTTTCCTTCTATTATGCTATGCTTGTAAATGTCCGGGACATATTCCATTCTTATTTCATACTGCTTTGTCCTGTCGAGAGGCGAAGCCAGGCTCAACATGACCGCCCTGCCGCCGCTTTCTCCGCTGCCGCTTATCACAGCGTTTGTAACCGCAATGGTCGTTTTATTGGCGTCGTAAATGGTATAATTCAGTCTATTCCCTGCCCAGACAGCATCCACCTCGCGGTTGAAAATAACGCGCACCGAGGCGCCTGTCCATGCCTGCACCGAGGATACCGACAGTTGTCCTGCCTCCGCTGCTGTGGCAACGAATTCCATGCTCTCCCCTAAACCCTCTCCCAGCTTTACTCCGTAACTGCTGGTCAGTCTGCCGCTCACCTTCAGGCTATAAACCTCTCCCTGGGAGAGAACCGTGTTTTTCACAAATATTGATACTGCATTGCCTGCCGACTGGAGCTTCTTGACAGTAAAATTATGCGCGGTACCCGGCACGAGGGTTGCGCTGTTTTTAACCAACTCATAATACGCTGCTGTTTCACTGTTGGTATTTAATGGATGCGTAAAGTAAATATAGAGCACATTGCTCGATATCTGCTCTATTTTACTGATTTTAAAGAAATCCGAAACGACCTGCTGCCGTACAAAGCCCTTAAAAGCGCTATAAAGCTGCCCGGAGACGTTTCCCGCGGCATCTGTCACACTGTTAATCCGGACTGCATAATTCTTGCCCGGCACCTGCCCCGCCGTAATTACCTGAATCCTGTCCCCGGTAAAGGCAGCGCCCACCACAGCCAGTCCCCCGCCGGTGGATGCCGCATCGATTATGGTAATATCCGCCGCGTTTACACTCTGTATTGGCTCATTCAAATTGATTTCTATTCTGTTGGCTGCGGCAGCGGTTACCACATCTATTTCCGTTGCCTTATCCGCACCCAGAATACCGCTGGCCATTATGAAATCCCTGGTAAACACGCCTTCATTCACAAGGGTAAACACCATTTTTGACTGAGTACCCTTTTTAAAGGCGTTCAGCGAGTTGAAAACCACCCTCACCGCATCTGAACGAAGGTAATTATCGTTGTCCTGTATCCTCGAGATATAAGACTGATCGGTGACAATGCCTGCGGCAAACGCTTTCTGGTAAACATTCTCCCAGACAAAATCCCTGCCCCCGCCGTATGCGTAGCCAAGCGCGGTCAATGCCATTTTAACAAATGCCTTTTCGCTTATATATTCCTTGGGAGCAAAACTCCCGTCATTATAGCCCGCTATGATGCCGATCTGGGTACCGTACCCCACATAAGGAGCGAACCACTCCTTGGACGGTACGTCGGTATATTTTGTATACTTGAACTGCTCCGCATTCTGCTTTACATAATTTTCCTTGCCGAGCATTCTTATTATAATGGCCGCCGCCTGCGCCCTCTCAATTTTTGCGCCCAGAAGATAATCTCCGCCGCTCCCCTGCAGAATATTCAGCCTGTTCAGCGCTGCCGCCATTTTGTTTACATCGGTCACGGCTGCTGAAGCTGCTCCTGCAATAAATGACATGCAAATTGCCGCCGACATGATAATCGAAAAAACCTTCCTGGTGAAGTTCATTTCAAAACCCCCTTTTCATTCGAGTTCCAGCATATTCCTGAGCTCCATCCTGCTCACATTGAAGTCCGCTATGGCGGAAAACTTCGCATATTCGGCATCCATACTGCCTTCCTTCGCACTCAAAAACGCCTCCCTGCCGATAGTTCCCCTGTTGTATTTTACCTGAGCATTGGCAAGCTTCTTCCCGGCCAACTCTGCATATTTGACCGCCAGCTCCACATTGTCAAGCCTGTTTGCCATATCGTTATATGCATTCCTCACCTTTACCTCAAGCGCTGTTTTTGCGCCGGCAAGGTCAAGCTTTGCCTCCTCCAGATCCGAAACGCAGTTATCATATGCAAGGTCGCCCTCCCGGTACAGCTTCGAAGCTATTTCCATGGCTTTCTGCGCGACATCAAGCTTACCCGACGCCTTGAATACGGAGGTTTCGTTTTTGTACAGACTGCTGAGTGCCAAATCTACATCAAGCTCCTCAAAAGCTTCCGGCTCTAAATCAGCCTCCAGCTTTACAGGCGCGGTGTCCAAAGGCTGGTTAAGCAAACTCCTGAGCTCCAGATAGAGTGAATTTAGCTTTTCTCTTGCACCGGTCAGATTCACCTTGCAGCTATCAACACTGTATTGAACGGAATCAAGGTCGTCCCGGGTAATAGCGGCGGCTCTGAACCTCGCCTTTGCCATTTCCAGCTTATCATTGGCTATAGCCAGCTTCTGCTCCTGCAGCTCTATTTCCTTCCCGCTTAACTGTATGCTCAATGCAGCCCTGTACACCTCCGCCCTAAGCTTGTTCAGATTGTCCTGCTTTGTTTTCCTGGCAGCTTCCAGCTCCAGCTTTACCTCCATTGGCCTGGTTACGCTGCGTATACTGTCGCTCATGGCAGTGGAGTCGGACCTCACAGTTCTGACCGCCATGTCCTTCTTTTTAATTTCCACATCATCCATCATCGCCCGTCTGCTTGCCCCGGCGGCCATCTCCTGAAGCATAACTATTGTATATACAGTATCCGCCTTAATAACTGATGTAATGTTGATCGCAGCGGCTGTAGTTTTATCTGTGTTTATAGTCCCCGCAGCCGCCTTCTGCGTACCGGTTGGCTCCGCAGCCGCCTTCTGCGTACCGGTTGGCTCCGCAGCCGCCTTCTGCGTACCGGTTGGCTCCGCAGCATATGCCATATTAAACGAAAACAAAATAGCAAGCAGTATAGTTATAGCAATAATTCTTCTCATAATCGCACCTCTTAATATCCCGGACCGATGCCGGCAGCATTATTAAACCGCAGGATTCTTGTATTGTAATCATAAAGCGCCGCCCTGTAACCGTTCTCTACCTGCAGCAATCCCAGTTCGGCCTGCGCCAGCGTGTTTCCGGATATCATCCCCGCCCTGTACCTGGCCTGCATGTGAGCGCAGCTCTCCTGCTGCAGCTTAAGCGTATTGTACAGGTTATCCGCGCTCTTGCCCGTGTTTATGACATCAACATATGCATTCCTGATTTCTTCAATGACCGATAGCCGCATACCCTCAAGTTCAAGGCCAAGCTGCTCCAGATCGTCAAGAAGCCTCTCGTACTCATCCTGCGCCGCAGTGCCGGTCTTGTAGGAATTGCCGGACTCAATAAGCTTCCTTTCCTGCTCCTTCAAGGCGATCTGCTTTCTTATGCTTAATATGTCAAACCTGTTGGCAAGAGCCGCCTCTATGTAATACTCAACCGGCTTCCACTGCGGGCGCACCGGCTGCTCCTCATACATTGCCTGCGTGAACCGGGTCCCTGCGGACAGCCCCACAAACTGGGCAAAGCTTCTTACGGCATTGTCGTAATTGCGTTTCGCGGCAGTTGCACCCTTTTGCGCCTTCAAAAGGCCGTACTCCGACTCCTGCAGAGCAAGCTCTGTTATCATCCCATTATTCAGCCTCAGCTTATCCTGCTTGTAAACTTCCTCCGCCAGCGCCAGCTGCTTCTGTTTAAGCTGAAGGCCGGCCTGTGCGTTGCACACTCCGAAAAAAACTCCCCTAAGCACGGAATTAAGCGAGTTGGCAGTGATTGTGCGGTTGTCCCTTGCCGCTTCCCACGAAAACTTCATTTGCTCCGGAAACAGCTCTTTCATCCTGGTCATCATCAATTTGGCTTCCGCATCGTAGTGGATATATATTTCCTCCTCGCCGAATTTAACGGCGAACCCTTTAACATCTATATTCTTCGCCTGCACCGCACTGCTCTCGTACTGTCTGAGCGCATCGCTTTCCGCACGCTGAAGCTTTTTCAGGGCAGCATTGTTCAACTGCAGCAAGGCAGCCGCGCGCTCATACGAAAGCGGCCTTTTCGCCTCGGCCAGCGCTTGTGCCGGCAGCAACAGCAGCGCAGCCGCAAGTGTTATCGCTATAAATCGTTTCACCCTGCTCCTCCTTCCGGTATGATGCTGATTCAAGTATTCTGCAACACAAATCAGCCTTATGATAGAACCTAATATATATACTGTATTATACTATAAAATGTCTGCAAGCGGACAGGCATCATCGCCGGTTGCGGCTATTTCCCCGCAAGCCTTCATTACCCCATGCTCCCTTGCCTATTTGCATTTCACACATTCAACAAACCTTTTAAGGCCCTCCTCAATGCCGACCTTCGGATTGAAATTAAGGATATGCTTTGCCCTGCGTATATCAGCCCGGGAATGCAAAACATCGTCCGCCTTGAACTGTTCATATTTCGGGGTAATATGCGTACCTAAAATGCCATTTACTATATCTACCAAATTGTTAAGTGTTATACTTTCTCCGCTGCCTATATTGAAAGTCTCATACATTTTGTCCCACTCAGCATAACAAGAGAGGATATTCGCGTCCACAACATCATCAATATACACAAAATCGCGGCTTGTGAGCCCGTCCCCGAAAATAACGGGTCGCTCCCCTCCGAGCATGGCTGAAACAAACTTCGGTATCACAGCGGAATAAACTGAATTCCGATCCTGCCTTGGGCCATATACATTGAAATATCGCAGTGAAGCAACCTCAAGCCCGTACGTATTGTAAAATACCCGGCCATAATACTCTTGCGCAAGCTTTGCCGCTGCATATGGCGATATTGGAGCCGGAATCATATCCTCTCTTTTTGGCAATACCGGGTCATTGCCGTATGCCGACGCAGAAGCCGCCTGAACAACACGTCTGACTGATTTTGCATCAACAGCCGCCTTAAAGAGATTTACCGAAGCTGTTACTATACTTTCATTACATTTAACCGGATCCCGGACAGAACGAAATACGGACGGCAAGGCAGCCATATGAATTATGTATTCAATGCCACAGACAGCTTCCTGCGCCGTATTGAAATCCGAAAGATCGCCGCGCATAAAATCAACCTTATTGATTACCGCAGCAATATTATCCAGGCTGCCCGATGAAAGATTATCAATAACCCTCACTTCATGGCCAAGCGCCACCAGTCTGTCTACCGTACCGGAGCCAATAAACCCCGCGCCCCCGGTAACGAGAAATCTGCTCATAATACCTCCTCAGCAATACTTTATTCATATTCTCAAACTGCACCCTTCCGGAATGAGAAAGCAATAAAGTAATTATTGTAAACATTATATACTAATCTTTGAGGAATTACTCTATTATACTGCATTATGCCGGCAATTTTCTTCAATAAAATGGTGGTGCTGTATGAGCAGGGATGAAGCGTACTTGATTGGGAATACTATGCTGCGATTGAGTGCTGTGCAAGATTAAGTTCTTTTGCTTGACGATAGCCTTGAAATATCGATCTTATTAACAGTATCTGCCCTTGCTTGGCTTCCGACATTGAAATTTCACGACATTGTAATTTCTGTATACATAGAAGTTCTGTTGGGATATAATTAATTCGGGAGGTGTTAGTGTGCCAACATTCGAAGATATTCAGA
>CAYGHY010000021.1:0-21293 GCA_964349435.1 uncultured Oscillospiraceae bacterium | reverse complement strand
ATTGAGCCACTTTAGCTCAGTTGGTAGAGCCATGGTATCGTAAACCATAGGTCACGAGTTCAAATCTCGTAGGTGGCTCAATCGGGATAAACAATAGGTTACGAGTTCGATCCTCGTGGGTGGCTCATTTTTAATCAAAAAAAAATTATAGCGTAAAAATTTTTTTTATGTTATAATGGTAGGGGTTATTATGGCAGATGTTTTCTAATGCTGAATTATAATCCATTGAATACAAATTACATATAAAAACGGAGGTAATATATGGGTAAGTTTGTTTATCTATTCACAGAAGGCAGCGCTACTATGAAAAACCTGCTCGGGGGAAAAGGCGCAAACCTTGCGGAAATGACAAGTCTTGGGCTTCCTGTTCCAAGAGGCTTTACCGTATCAACTGAAGCTTGTACACAGTATTATAAGGATGGAGAGGCAATTACAAAGGAAATTGAAGATCAGATTTATAAAGCCTTGGCTCAGACAGAGGCAATTGTGGGGAAAACGTTTGGCGATCCCGCCAATCCGTTTCTTATATCTGTTCGGTCCGGTTCACGAGCATCCATGCCTGGCATGATGGACACCATTTTAAACCTTGGCCTTAATGATACAGTTGTAACAGGTCTTGCAAAGCTTACTTCAAATGAGCGGTTTGCTTATGACAGCTACAGAAGATTCATACAAATGTTTGGCGATGTCGTAATGGATGTAGGGAAACCAAAATTTGAAAAAATACTTGAAGAGGTCAAACATGAGAATAATGCAAAGGTTGACACCGATCTCACTGCTGCCAATATGAAAGAGGTAGTCAAGAGGTATAAGGAACTCTTCATGAAGGAAAAAGGCTTTGAATTTCCACAGGCTCCCAAGATTCAGCTAATGGAAGCAATAAAGGCGGTTTTCCGCTCATGGAACAACCCAAGAGCCATTGTATACAGACGTCTCAATGATATACCTGGTGACTGGGGAACAGCTGTTAATGTACAAGAAATGGTCTACGGAAACATGGGTGATGATTCCGGTACAGGCGTTGCATTTACAAGGAATCCTTCCACCGGGGAAAGGAAGCTGTATGGCGAATTTCTTATGAATGCGCAGGGCGAAGATGTTGTTGCAGGTATCAGGACACCTCAGTCCATTGATCATTTGAAGGAGATCAACCCGGGAGCATATAACCAGTTTAACCAGATTGCCGAAACCCTTGAGAAGCACTACAAGGATATGCAGGACATGGAATTTACCATAGAGAAGGGTAAGCTCTTCATGCTCCAGACCAGAAACGGCAAGAGAACAGCTGCCGCTGCACTGAAGATTGCTGTTGACATGGTTGGCGAAGGTATGGTAACCAAACCAGAGGCCATTTTGAAGGTGGATCCCAAGCAATTGGACGCTCTGCTCCATCCGAATTTCGACCAGAAGGCACTTAAGGCTGCATCTGTTGTGGCAAGGGGGCTTCCCGCATCGCCGGGAGCTGCCACCGGTAAGGTGTATTTTGAAGCTGAGGATGCTGTTGAAGCATTCAAGAAGGGTGAACGCAAGATCGTGCTTGTTAGGCTCGAGACTTCACCTGAAGATATCGAAGGTATGCATGTTTCACAGGGTATACTGACCGGTCGTGGCGGGATGACCTCACATGCGGCAGTTGTTGCGCGCGGTATGGGCACTTGCTGTATAGCAGGCTGCAGCGAAGTTAAGATACATGAAAAAGAAAGATGCTTCTTTGATAAAAACGGAAGGAAATATGTGGAAGGCGACTGGATTTCATTAGATGGTTCAACCGGTAATGTATACGGTGAACAGCTGCCTACCGTCGAACCGGAAATGACCGGTGACTTTTCCAAATTAATGGCCTGGGCTGATGAAATCAGAACCCTCAAAGTAAGGGCAAATGCAGATACCCCGAAAGATGCGATACAGGCTATTAAGTTCGGAGCGGAAGGTATAGGCCTTTGCCGGACTGAGCATATGTTCTTTGAAACTGATAGGATTTTTGCTTTCAGGCAGATGATTGTTTCCAGTAATGTGGAACAGAGAAAGAAAGCTCTTGAAAAGATCCTCCCAATGCAGCGAAGCGATTTTGAAGGACTATTTACCGAAATGAAAGGCTATCCTGTCACTATCAGACTTTTGGATCCGCCACTTCATGAGTTCCTGCCACAAGATGAAGGTGATATAGCAGATCTTGCGAAGGAACTGAATATATCTGCTAATGACCTCAAAGCACTAGTTAAGGATCTGCATGAGCTAAATCCGATGATGGGTCACAGGGGCTGCCGTTTGGCTGTTTCCTATCCGGAAATCGCTGAAATGCAGACTAGGGCAATTATCGAAGCTGCCATTAACGTAAACAGGAAGGGTATGTTTGTTGTTCCTGAAATCATGATTCCGTTGGTTTGTGAAATCAAGGAATTGAAGTTTGTTAAGGACATTATAGTTAAGACTGCTGAATCTATCATCGCAGAAGCTGGCGTGAAGCTTGATTACATGGTGGGAACCATGATTGAGATCCCGAGAGCGGCTCTGCTGGCAGATGAAATCGCTACCGAAGCTGAATTCTTCTCCTTTGGTACAAACGACTTGACACAAATGACTTATGGACTTAGCCGTGATGACGCAGGAAGAATCCTTGAGGATTATTACAAGGCCAAGATTTTTGAAGCAGATCCAACAGCAAGACTTGATCAGGCTGGTGTAGGCAAGCTGATGAAGATGTCCGTCGAGCTTGGAAAGAAGACAAGGCCTGACATTAAGCTGGGTATTTGCGGCGAGCATGGCGGAGATCCCTCCTCCATCGAATTCTGCCAAAAAATCGGACTGAACTATGTTTCCTGCTCACCATTCCGCGTACCTATAGCCAGACTTGCTGCAGCTCATGCAGCTGTGGACGCAAGTGGGAGTGTTGGTCAGAGATAAACGCGATTTATTTAAAACCTTTAACAGCAGCAATGACGACGTTTGAAATCTGATTGGGAAACCAGCTTTGGAACAACAGTTGCAGGATGATATTGAGGCGGAAGTATAGTTGATGTATTAGTGCATAGGGCCACTCCACGGGGGTGGTCCTTATGTTGATGACCCGCAATGTAAAAAAGCCACGCCCCGGCAAGTAACATATGTGGGACATGGCTAAGCACGAACAGCAGTAGTGGTGTCACGCCATATCGAAGCTTCTGGCGATGCGCTCCACACGCTTTTTCTTTATTGTTTCCTCGAAATCTTCACCCTCGATTATACTCGAGCCAATATGTGCTTTTTCCATAACCATTATCATAAGTTGCTTATTAATTTCTTCATGAGATTCTTCAAGACCAAAATACGTTTTAATTTTTTGGAGCATTGATTCCGAATCAAGGTCGTCAATATCAACGCTTTTGGATTTACCATGGGCGCTCAGAATGAACTGGGCTTTAAAGCTGTATGCATCCTCTGTGATGTCCAGACCGGACAGGAGCAGTTGAAATGTTTTCATAAAAATACCTCCGTAATAAATATTGCTAGTTATAATGCCTGCAAACATAAACATAGCGGATAGTTATGTACTAACATATATACAATTTACACACATTATATCACAAAAATCAGACTGTGATAAATTAAATTTAATAAAATTTCCTAGAAAATTTATACGCTATAGATATTAAAAAATTCAGAGAACGAGGGATAAAGGAACCGATAAAGGCGTTGTATGATTATTAAAACCAACTGTTTGAAGGATCGCCGGGTTAAGGAGAGAAGTAAATAGCCTGTATAGACAATTAAGCCTTGTCAAGAAAGTTGAAATGAAAACTATCAGGAACCATATAATAGAAGAGTATGGAGATATCTATGACGCGATGTTATGCATCGATATGCTATTGCATAATGCCGGATGTGTATGCTATAATAACTTTTGTTGACTTCGTTGCGGGATTGTGTAATGGTAGCACAACTGACTCTGGATCAGTCTGTCTGGGTTCAAATCCTAGTCCCGCAGCCAACAGGTACAAGTTGTAAAGGCAATAAAAAAGTAGCTGTAAACCCGCTGCCACAAGCTGAAGGAGGCTATGGAAAGCCTTTAGGGAACAGGAACTGTCAAGGAGGATGTGAGCCGCATCCGGAAGGAAAATGAACCGGAGAACGCGGCACTGTTGAGAAAGATGGCTCTGAACATTCTAAAAATAGATACACAGATGAACAGGGCGAACGACATCAGGCCGCATTCCTATAATGCCAAGCGGTACAAAGCAGCAATCAATAACGACTATCTTGAAAAGGTTATGATAGATAATATCCCGAGCAATGGTTGAAATGTAGAATACATAGAGAATGAGCCATATCCCCCAAGGGACTGGCTTGTTTTGGCGTGTCCCAACATTTTGATTAAAACGCAGGAGAATCCCGGAAGCGTCATGTTACAGGTCTTGAAGATAACGTTCATGATTTTGTTCAGTAAAAAAAGCCAGCCTCTATTGACTTTAATTTGAAGGATAATATATAATGAACTGTGTGCTGCACATATCTGGGTCCCACAACTATTTGAAGCAATATACACGCTTTATTCCCGGCACAATTGCTACCACTGGAGGGAGGGAAATACATGTCCGAAGTCAGAGTGAAAGAGAATGAGTCTCTCGACAGTGCTCTTAAGAGATTTAAGCGTTCATGCGCAAAATCAGGTGTTCTTGCTGAAGTAAGAAAAAGAGAGCATTACGAGAAGCCGAGCGTAAAAAGGAAGAAGAAGTCTGAAGCGGCAAGAAAGAGAAAGTTTAAATAGATCCGCAGCAACAACGGCAACGGCTAAATAAGTCGCAGGGAGGCTGGATCAATGTCCCTTAAGGAACAATTGCTTGAAGATATGAAAAATGCTATGAAGGATAAGGCAGCCATCAAGAAGAACACTGTCCAGATAGTAAGGGCTGCGATACTTCAAGTAGAAAAGGATAATAAGATAACTCTTGACGATGATGGTATCTTGGAGGTAATAGCGAAAGAACTAAAAAAGAGAAGGGATGTTCTCCCGGACTACGAAAAGAGCGGGAGGCAAGACCTGATAGACAATTTGAAAGCCGAAATAGACCTTTTATTGCGGTATCTGCCACAGCAGTTGACGGAGGAAGAGCTTAAGGTAATAGTCAGGCAGGCGATTCAGGAAACTGGCGCCGCTTCGATAAAAGACATGGGCAGGGTTATGCAGGCAGTGATGCCGCAGGTAAAAGGCAGAGCAGATGGCAAGATGATTAGCGGAATTATTAAAAGCATTATGGTATAAAATGAAAATATGAAAAAGCTCGATGCGAATCGGGCTTTTTTCATATGGAGATGGGGGGAGAAGGAGCCGGTGAAGAAAAATTTATGGGTTTGTGAGGCTGTGGATGAAAATGAAGTCGTCAGGCTGGCGGAGAGTGCCGGTATTTCCAAGTTGCTGGCGAAAGTGTTTGCAAGCCGCAGTATTTTCGACAGTGAATATATTAAAGGCTTTCTGCGGCCTGATATTGAACAGTTGCATGATCCATTCCTAATGTCCGGCATGGAATATACCGTCGCAAGAATAGCGCAGGCGTTGAAAGACCGTGAAGAAATACTTGTCTATGGTGATTATGATGTTGACGGTGTGACAGGCACATCCATTTTGTATAATTTTCTGATGTCTCAGGGAGCAAAGGTGCAATATTACATTCCGGACAGGATTGTGGAGGGCTATGGACTTACCATGTCAGCTGTAGGAAAGGTGAAGGACTTGAATGCATCACTGATTATAACGGTTGATTGCGGGATTTCCTCGATAGAGGAAGTACGCTGTCTGCAGGATTCCGGCATGATGGTCATTGTAACCGACCACCATGAGTGCAAGGAGAATCTGCCTGAAGCCTGTGCAGTTCTCAATCCCCACAAACCCGGATGTGATTATCCTTTTAAGGAATTGGCCGGCGCTGGTGTGGTTTTCAAACTGGTTCAGGGATTGTGCACAAGGCTGGGCTGCATTTATGAATATAGAAAATACTTGGATTTGGCTGCCTTGGCAACGATTGCGGATGTAGTGCCGCTTCTGGGAGAGAACAGGATTATTGCAAGTCTGGGTTTAAGAATGTTAGAAAAGACTAAAAATCAGGGTTTGTGTGCGCTTGCCAAGGCGGCTGGACTTGCAGGAAAGCCATTGACATCATATGGTGCGGCATTCGGACTTGCCCCCAGGGTGAATGCGGCCGGTCGTCTTGGCAGTGCGGATAGAGGCGTCAGGCTTTTTACAACCGACAGCCAGGTTTTGGCAGAAGCGTTGGCGAAGGAACTGGATGATGAAAATAAGATCCGACAGGTTACCGAATGCCAGATCACTGAAGAGGCTATTAAGTTCGTGGAGGAAGAAATTGACTATGCGCGGGAAAAAGTGCTGGTGGTCAGCGGAGAAGGCTGGCACCAAGGAGTCATAGGCATAGTAGCTTCAAAACTGCAGGAGAAGTACAACAGGCCTTGCATTGTGATATCGGTTGAAGATGGCATTGGAAAGGGTTCCGGACGGAGCTTGAAATGCATCAATCTATTTAAGGCACTCAGCTTCTGTGAAGAATTGACGGACAGGTTCGGCGGTCATGAGATGGCGGCAGGGCTGACCATTCAAGCTGACAGAATAAATGAGTTCAGAAGCCGTATCAATGCATATGCTGATAGCATACTGACAGATGCGGATTTACTCCCCTGTATAAGAGTGGATGCCTTTTTAGACAGAGAAGATGTGACACTGGAAAACGTAGAAGAGCTGGCACAAATGGCACCCTTTGGGGTCGGTAACCCAGGGCCGGTTTTCGGATATACCGCTTTGTCCATAACAGATATTAAAATACTGAGCGATGGCAAGCATCTGAAGCTCAGACTGACTGACGGGGGCTTGGTGGCGGAGGCCATTGGCTTCAATATGGGAGCACTGGCAGGTGTATATAGGATCAACGATTCCATTGATGCCGTTTTTTCATTGGAGGTGAACAGATGGAACGGAACAGACAAGCTTCAACTTAATCTGAAAGATGTCAAAGCCTGTGATTATGCGGGTTTTGACAAAAATATTGTTTTTAGTAAAGTAAATGACTATAATAGATTTAATATGTGCTGAAGCAGGGCAGTAATATCAATGACGGCAGTTATGGGCCAGTTATTCCTGATTTGATTAGACCGGGGAGGTTAACAATTATGGATTTGAAGGCAAAACTCAGACATGTAGCAGATTTTCCCAAAGCGGGCATAGATTTTATTGATATCACAACAGTGCTTCAGGATCGGGATGCGCTTCAGCAAAGCATTGATGAAATGAAGATACTGACACTTGAGATGGGCGAATTTGATTTGATTATCGGACCTGAATCGAGAGGCTTCATATTTGGGGTACCGATTGCCTATGTACTTAAAAAAGGGTTTGTGCCTATCAGAAAGAGGGGAAAGCTGCCTTATAAGACGATAAGCGTTGAATATCAGCTGGAATACGGCACGGATGTGCTGGAGATTCATCAGGATGCGATCAGGCCTGGTCAGAGAGTTGTTATTATTGATGACCTGCTGGCTACAGGCGGCACGATCGAATCCAATGTCAGGCTGGTTGAAAAGCTCGGTGGGGTAGTTGCAGGTCTGGTATTTTTTGTAGAATTGGAATTCCTGAAGGGCAGAAGCAGGCTTGAAGATTATAAAGTCGGCTCAATAGTCAAGTTCTAGCCGTAACTTGTTTTGTCATTATGGAAAACGCAGCAATGATGTAAGCACGGTATCGATTAATCGGAGGCAGGCGGATGGACAACCGTTATAACAAACTCGTCAATAAAATAAAGGCATATAACAACGGCTGCGATATCGTTCTGCTTGATAAGGCTTATGCCATGGCGAAGAAAGCTCATGACGGGCAGATGAGGGAATCCGGCGAGCCATATATAAGCCACCCGGTTGAGGTTGCGCATATTCTTGCAGACCTGGAGCTTGACTGCACCACGATCACTGCCGGACTGCTGCATGACACAGTTGAGGATACAAACTGTACTTATAACGATATCGAGGAGCAGTTCGGCGGAGACGCTGCTGCCCTGGTAGATGGCGTTACAAAGCTGGACAAAATACCTTACACCACCAAAGAGGAGCAACAGGCGGAGAACCTCCGAAAAATGCTTATGGCAATGGCAAAGGATATACGGGTCATTCTCATAAAGCTGGCGGATCGTTTGCACAACATGCATACACTGAAATATTTGCCGGTTGAAAAGCAAATTGAGAAAGCCCGGGAGACCCTTGAAATATATGCTCCGCTGGCCCACAGGCTCGGTATATCGAAGGTGCAATGGGGACTTGAAGATATTTCTCTCCGGTATCTTCACCCCGATGAATATTACAGTCTGGTCGAAGGAATAGCTAAGAAGCGCCGTGAGCGTGAAGCTTTTATCATCAAAATAAAAGAGGAAATCAGAAATAAAACGGCTGAGCTTGGTATTGAAATACAGATCAATGGCAGACCGAAGCATTTTTACAGTATTTACCGAAAAATGCAGCAACAGAATAAGACCATTGATCAAATTTTTGATCTTTTTGCCGTAAGGGTTATTGTCAATTCCGTTAAAGATTGCTATGCCGTGCTTGGTCTGGTCCATGAGCTGTATAAGCCCATGCCGGGCAGGTTTAAGGATTATATCGCCATGCCCAAGCCGAACATGTACCAGTCGTTGCACACCACGCTGATAGGGCATGGAGGGCAGCCCTTCGAAGTGCAGATCAGAACCTGGGACATGCACAGGGTTGCCGAGGTGGGTATCGCAGCGCACTGGAAGTACAAGGAGGGAACGACAGTCCAGAGTAATCTTGATAACAAGCTTATGTGGCTCCGGCAGATGATGGAGTGGCAGAAGGAAGCCGGGGATGCCAATGAATTTGTTGAGACTGTTAAAATAGACCTGTTTGCAGATGAGGTATTTGTTTTCACCCCAAAAGGAGATGTGGTAAACCTGCCTGTTGGTTCAAACCCGATAGATTTTGCTTATGCAATTCATAGTGCTGTCGGTAACAAGATGATGGGGGCTAAGATCAACGGGGAAATTGTCAAACTTGGGAGTGTGCTCAAGAATGGGGATATTGTTGAGGTGCTTACGTCTTCCAATGTCCACGGACCAAGCCGCGATTGGCTCAAGATCGTAAAGAGTTCTCAGGCGCGCAACAAGATCAAGCAATGGTTCAAGAAAGAAAACAGGGAAGAGAATGTGCTGCGAGGTAAGGAAGCAATTGAGCGGGAGCTCAAAAAGCAAGGCTTGACATACAATCAGCTTTTTAAGAATGATTGGGTTGAGCTGATGTTCAAGAAGTTTAATTTTAATTCTCTTGAGGATATGTTCTCAGCGGTAGGATATGGAGGCATCGGCGCCAGCAGAGTTGTTGCAAGACTTAAGGAAGAATACCGGAAGACCTTGAAGCCGGAAGAGCTTGAGGGTGAGTTTGCACAAGAGGCACTGGCCAAACAGGAGAAAGAAAAGGAAAAAAGAAGGAAGGCAATTCCAGAAAACGGCGTGATTGTAAAAGGGATAGAAAACTGTCTGGTCAGGCTGTCCAGATGCTGCAACCCGGTGCCGGGTGATGTTATTATAGGTTATATCACAAGAGGCAGGGGGGTTTCTGTTCATAGAAGCGATTGTACAAATGTTGTCAATAATCGCGGCGAGGAAGAGCGGCTGATAGAAGTAAAGTGGTTTACTGCCACCAATCTGGCATACAAAGCTGATATTACAGTAATGGCAAATGACAGGGCGGCTTTGCTGATGGAGATTACCAATACCATCGGTGATGCGAAGGTTCCTCTGAAGGCGATTAATGCTAGGACTACACGTGAACAGATTGCGATTATCAACCTGATGTTGGAAATCAATGATACAGATCAACTGGAGAAAATTATTAAAAAACTGAAAAAGGTAGACAGCGTATTTGAAGTGACAAGGAATAAACAATGAAGAGGTATTATCATGTTTTTAAAACATCTTACGACAGGAATGCTTTCATCAAATTGCTATATTCTCGGCGATGCCGGTGAGGGCGCAGTAATTGACCCCGGCGTGGAACATGGTTGTGTTGCCGGAATTCTTGAAGAACAAAGGCTTTCTTTAAAATATATTATACTGACACATGCCCATGTCGATCATATATTGCAGATGGAAGAACTGCGCCTTGCCTGTGGGGGTAAGGTAGTGATCCATGAGGAGGATGGGCCGCTTTTGGGTAATGCCATACTCAATGGGACCATAGCGTTTGGACTTAACTTGACTTTCGATGAAGCCGACTTGCTGGTAAAGGACGGCGACAGCCTTGAACTTGGCTGCGTAAAGCTGGAAATACTCCATACGCCGGGACATACTCCCGGAAGCATCTGTGTAAAGGCGGGAGACTGTCTGTTTAGCGGGGACACGCTTTTCCGTCTCGGCGTCGGCAGGACTGACCTTGGGGCGGGAGATCATAACTGTCTGATGAACTCGCTGAAGAAACTGATGAAGCTGGATGAAAACCTGAAGGTTTGTCCGGGGCATGGCTCTGCGACAGACATCGGCTATGAGAAGAATAATAATATGAATTTGTGGTATTAATCTTTAACTCAGGGCGAGATTCTAGCTATTGACAATGCTGACCATCCTTATTAAAATATAAATGATATTAAAATATAGAGGATATTGATTTCGCATATTCTGCGTTACAACATAGAAGTGTGCTTCAGCCTATTAGGGTGGCAACGCGGGAAACAGCTCTCGCACCTGGCATTGTGTCAGGCGGGAGTTTTATTTTTAGATAAATAAACAATAATAGTATCATGGGAATTAGGAGGGTGCAATGTTCACACAAGCTCCAAAAGGTACCAGGGATATACTCCCCGCGGAGGTTTACAAGTGGCAGTATGTTGAGAAAGCCTTTTCAAGGCTTTGCAGCAGCTTTGGCTACAAAGAGATCAGGATACCGGTTTTTGAGCATACAGAGCTTTTCCAAAGAGGAGTGGGCGACACCACGGATATTGTCCAAAAAGAGATGTACACCTTTATCGACAAGGGTGGAAGAAGTATTACGCTAAGACCCGAGGGTACGGCTGGGGTGGTGAGAAGTTACATAGAAAACGGAATGGCTTCCCTTCCACAGCCGATAAAGCTTTTCTACAATATTACCGCCTACCGGTATGAAAATGTGCAAAAGGGAAGGTACAGAGAGTTTCACCAATTCGGAGTGGAAGCCTTTGGCTCAGCCGGACCGGCTGTAGATGCTGAAATTATTTGCATCCTATCTATGTTTTTGGAAAGGCTCGGCCTTAAAAATACGGGACTCAATATCAACAGTATTGGCTGTTCCACCTGCAGAACGGCTTTTAACAAGAAGCTGAAAGATTATTTCATGCCAAACCTTTTCGAATTATGCGTGAACTGCAAGGATCGTTTTGAGAGAAACCCGCTGAGGATTATTGACTGTAAAGAGACAGGCTGTAAAAGGTTTACGGCAGGTGCGCCGGCACAGCTTGACAACCTTTGCGGCGAATGCGGCGTCCATTTTGACGAACTGAAGGCCAGCCTTGACAATCTTGGGCTTAAATATAATGTAGATCCGGGTATCGTTAGAGGGATGGATTACTATACAAAGACCGTCTTTGAATTTGTTTCACAAAATGTCGGCACCCAGGGTACGATTTGCGGTGGGGGCAGATATGACGGGCTGGTGGAGATTTGCGGCGGTGTGCCTACTCCAGGTATTGGTTTTGGCCTTGGAATTGAAAGACTTTTAATGGAGCTGGAAAGTCAGGAAATTAAGCTTGAAGAGCCGCCGGTGATGGATATCTATATTGCCACTTTAGGGAAGCGGGCTTCGAGCTTTGCACAACAGCTGGTTTATAAACTGAGGAGCTATGACGTTGCCGCAGAGACGGATTTAATGGGCAGAAGCCTGAAAGCGCAAATGAAATATGCCGACAAGAGAGGATTTTTACACACCATTGTCCTGGGAGATGACGAGATTGAAGACAACAGGGCAGTATTAAAGGATATGAATACAGGTGAGCAAAAGAATGTGAGTTTGGATTCTATTGTCGACAGGCTAAAACATCAGTGCAAATAAAAGGACTTATAATGCTTATGTTCAAGTATAGGATAGGAGCGTTTGTATGGGAGAAACGATTTACGGTTTGAAACGGACTCACAGATGCACAGAGCTTGGAGTGGAAAATATCGGTCAAAAGGTAACTGTTATGGGCTGGGTAAACAGGCGCAGAAACCTCGGAGGCCTTATTTTTGTTGGTTTGAGAGACAGAACCGGCATACTGCAGGTGGTTTTCAACGACATGAACGGAAGTGAATTGTTTGAGAAGGCTGAGTCTGTCAGAAACGAATTTGTTCTGGCAGTTATTGGCGAAGTGGTAAAAAGGTCCCCTGAAAATATAAATCCGGAGTTAAAAACAGGCGAGATTGAAGTGATGGCCACCGAACTGCGGATTCTGAGCAAGTCGGATACACCGCCTATACAGATAGAAGAGGATTCGGATGTCAATGAAATGATGAGACTGAAATACAGGTATCTCGACTTGAGAAGGCCTGACATGCAGTCCAACCTAATGCTGCGTCACAGAGTAGCCAGGATTGCCAGAGACTTTTACGATGCCAACGGATTTATTGAAGTGGAAACTCCGGTGCTTATTAAGAGTTCTCCTGAGGGCGCAAGGGATTATCTGGTACCAAGCAGGGTGCATCCAGGCAAGTTTTATGCCTTACCTCAGTCGCCCCAGCTATTTAAACAGCTTTTAATGGTGGCAGGCTACGACAGGTATATGCAAATAACGAAATGCTTCAGGGATGAGGATCTGAGAGCCGACAGACAGCCCGAATTCACACAGATTGATCTGGAAATGTCCTTTGTGGATGTGGACGATGTGCTTTCAATAAATGAAGGCTTCATAAAGAAACTTTTTAAAGAGGCAATGAACCTGGATATTGAGATTCCTTTTCTTAGGCTTTCATACAAGGAAGCCATGGACAGATTTGGCTCCGACAAGCCGGACATTCGCTTTGGCCTAGAGCTGGCGGATGTTTCCGATCTGGTGTCCGGCAGCGGTTTCAAGTTGTTTGCAGACACGGTCGGGAATGGCGGCAGCGTTCGTGCCATTAATGCAAAGGGATGCGGCGCGAAGTTCAGCAGAAGGGATATAGACAGTCTGGTTGAATTTGTAAAGATATATAAGGCAAAGGGTATGGCTTGGATTGTTGTTGAGGAGAAGGAGCTGAAGTCGTCTATCACCAAGTTCTTTACTGAAGGGGAAGTGAAGGCGCTGCTTGATAGGACTGACGCAAAGCCGGGAGATCTTATTTGTTTTGTAGCTGACAAGAATGAAGTGGTGTATGATTCTCTTGGAGCGCTTAGGCTGGAGCTTGCCAGAAGACTAGATTTGTTGGACAAAAATGAGTTCAAGTTCCTTTGGGTGACAGAATTTCCATTGCTGGAATATGATGAGGAAGAAAAACGCTGGGTGGCAAAGCATCATCCCTTTACATCACCAATGGACGAGGATATGGAGTATCTGGACAGCGACCCGGGGAAGGTGCGGGCAAAGGCCTATGATATAGTACTAAATGGTACTGAACTGGGCGGAGGAAGCATCAGGATTCACATGCAGGATCTGCAGTCAAAGATGTTTACACTTCTTGGTTTTGGCAAAGAGGAGGCTTGGGCTAAGTTCGGATATTTGCTTGAAGCGTTCAGATATGGAGTTCCGCCTCATGGAGGTATTGCTTTCGGCCTTGACAGGATGGTTATGCTAATGGCGGGAAAGAGCAGCATCAGGGAGGTTATCGCATTCCCCAAGGTTCAGAATGCTTCCGACCTTATGACCAACGCTCCGGATGTGGTGGATCTGAAACAAATCATGGAGCTGCATATCAGGGTTGACGAATAGTGAGATTGCCGCGATCTGCTTGCAAGTGACAGAGGCGGGATTGCTACGCTGCAAGTGACAGAGGCGGGATTGCCTCATGCGGCTTTCCTGGGTTTAACGAAGAACTCAATGACGGAGTAGGGCTTGCGAGATAACAGGCCAGAAGGACAGGAGGGATTGATTACGGCTGGTGATAAAAAAATGAGAGAGGTGCTTGACTGGATTATTCATATAGCCATAGCCATCGTTGTGGGTGTGCTGATTGTAATGTTTGTAGGGCAAAGGACCATAGTGCATGATATTTCCATGGAACCGACACTGAAGGAAGGAGACAATCTTCTTGTTGAGAAGCTGGGCTTTCGGTTTGGCTGGCTTCATAGAGGCGATATCATTGTATTCAAGCCGCCGTATGCAGACCGCCAGTTGATAAAGAGGCTGGTGGCTGTTGAAGGCGACAAGGTGGAAATAAAAGATGGCAAGGTATATGTAAATGGTAAGATTTCTTTAATTGGCAGGGCGGGTGAGCCGGGAACGCAGTTGGCGGACAATTCCGAACGCAGCGTACTAACGGTGCCGGACGGTTATATATACGTGCTTGGGGACAACAGGCCATTCAGTGAGGACAGCTCAGAACTTGGCCCCATAGAAAAAAACTGGATAACCGGGAGAGCAGTTTACAGGTTTTTCCCATTTAATAAAATCGGAAGTATTGGAAATGAGATAAAAAGTAAAAAATAGTGCTGTTTATTATCAGGAAAGAATGTGTTAATATAAGAGCATTATGAAAAGACTATTGCATTTAGGCTTGGACGTAGGCTCTACTACTGTAAAGCTGGCAGTTCTGGATAAACATGACAAAATAATATATAGTAAATATCAGAGGCACTTCTCGGATATCAGAAAGACAATTTTTGAATTGGTTGACGAAACTTGTGAACTATTTGAAGAGGATGACCTCACCGTTACACTAACAGGTTCAGGCGGGATATCAGTAGCGCAATGGCTTTCCCTGCCCTTTGAGCAGGAAGTGGTTGCAGCTATGGGAGCTATTCGCAGTCTGATACCTCAGACAGATGTTGCCATCGAACTGGGTGGTGAGGATGCGAAAATCACTTTTTTCAAAGGCGGGGTTGAGCAGCGAATGAACGGCACCTGCGCAGGAGGCACAGGTGCTTTTATTGACCAGATGGCCTCACTTCTTCAGACAGATGCGGCAGGACTGAACAAACTGGCTGAAGGCTGCAAGGCTATTTATCCAATAGCCGCCAGATGCGGCGTTTTTGCAAAAACGGATATTCAGCCTCTGCTGAATGAAGGTGCTGCAAAGGAGGATATTGCAGCGTCCGTTTTCCAATCAGTCGTAAACCAGACTATAAGCGGACTGGCGTGTGGTAGGCTTATTAAGGGTAATGTTGCCTTTCTTGGCGGACCTTTATATTTCCTGCCTGAGTTAAGGAAGAGATTTATTATAACACTGGGATTAACCGCAGAGCAGGCGATTTTCCCGGATGATTCCCAACTGTTTGTTGCGACGGGTGCGGCAATGTCCTCGAAGCAACAGCCAATCACGAGTTTTAGACTACTGCGCAATAAGCTTCCATCCATTCATAATGTCGCAGTGCACGAGGTGGAGAGACTGGATCCGCTTTTCAAGGATGAGATTGAGTATGATGAATTCAAACGCAGGCATTCGAGACATAAGGCTCGACAAATGGAATTGGCAAGTCATCATGGTGCGTGCTACCTGGGAATAGACGCAGGGTCCACCACTACCAAACTTGCCTTGACCGATTCAGAGGGTGCACTGCTTTATTTCTATTATGGAAGCAATAAAGGCAGTCCGCTTAAATCCGTTATAAAGGAATTGAAAAAACTATACAGCTTTCTGCCTGACGATGCCTTTATTGCAAACTCTACAGTTACCGGCTATGGCGAGGGCTTGATAAAAGCCGCCCTTCATGTTGACCTGGGCGAAATAGAGACGATTGCCCATTATAAAGCAGCGGAGCATTTCCTGCCGGGTGTGGAATTCATATTGGATATCGGCGGGCAGGACATGAAATGCATGCAGGTTAAAAATGGCGTGATAGACAACATCATGTTGAATGAAGCATGTTCTTCGGGCTGCGGCTCATTTATCGAAACTTTTGCGAACTCGCTGAACATAGAAGTGGAAGCTTTCGCCGGAGAGGCACTATTGTCGCGGAAGCCGGTTGATTTGGGCTCACGCTGTACGGTATTTATTAATTCGCGCATTAAGCAGGCACAAAAGGAGGGCGCTTCCGTTGGAGACATTTCTGCCGGATTGTCCTATTCAGTCATTAAAAACGCTCTGATGAAGGTTATAAAAATTAGAGATCCCAAGGAACTTGGTAAAAAAATTATTGTACAGGGCGGTACTTTTTATAATAGCGCAGTTTTGAGGAGCTTTGAGATAATTTCAGGAAGGGAAGCTGTAAGGCCTGATATTGCTGGCATTATGGGCGCATATGGTGCTGCGTTGATTTCCTGTGAACGATATCGGGAGGGTCGGAGGAGCAGCCTCATGGGGCTGGCGGAATTGGAGAGCTTTCGGACGGAGATTACTCTAAAAAGGTGCAGCCTGTGCGGCAACAACTGCCTGCTGACTGTCAACAGCTTCACCGACGGCAGATCATTTGTGTCGGGAAACCGCTGTGAGAGAGGTGCGGGAGGTGAGGTTCGGAAAGAAAGAGTACCGGATCTGTTTGATTTTAAATATAAACTACTAGCCTCCTACAAACCCCTGGATGAGAAGGCTGCGATACGGGGCAACATAGGCATTCCGCGAGTGCTGAATATTTACGAGAACTATCCGTTCTGGCACACCTTCTTTTCTGAATTGAAGTTTGGTGTGAAGCTGTCGCCGCACTCTTCAAGAAAGATTTATGAGCTGGGCATAGAGACAATGCCCTCGGAATCGGTTTGTTACCCTGCAAAGCTTGCGCACGGGCATATTATGAGTCTGGTGCAAAGCGGAGTGAAAAACATTTTCTACCCCTGTCTGCCTTATGAAAAAAAAGAGGACGACAATGCTGATAACTGTTACAATTGCCCGATTGTCACTTCTTATTCGGAGGTTATTCGCGCCAATATGGAGGTGCTGGAAGAGAAAGGCGTTCGCTACCTGAACCCATTCCTGCCCTATAATGACAGGAAACGCCTTACTGAAAGACTTTACGAAGAATTGAGCGGCTTTGGTGTAAGTAAAGCTGAAGTGAAGGAAGCACTAGAAAAGGCATGGAAAGAGGATGAAAAATTTAAGGCTGATATCCGGAAAAAGGGAGAAGAGGCGCTGGCTTATCTGGAAAAGACCGGAGGCAAGGGTGTAGTGCTTGCCGGAAGGCCTTATCATGTTGATCCAGAGATTAACCACGGTATTCCCAATTTAATCAAGGAGCTTGGAATGGCTGTGCTGACGGAGGATTCCGTAGCACATCTGGCTGCGACCGAAAGACCGTTGAGAGTAGTGGATCAGTGGATGTACCATACCAGACTGTATTCTGCAGCGACTTTTGTAAGTTCAAGGGACAATCTGGAACTAGTTCAGCTTAATTCATTTGGCTGCGGCCTGGATGCTGTTACGACAGATCAAGTGCAGGAAATACTTCATGCCTGCGGCAAGATATTTACTGTTCTGAAAATAGATGAGATCAATAATCTAGGAGCGGCCAGAATCAGGCTGCGTTCGCTGAAGGCAGCAATGGAGGAGCGGGACAGGAATGGCTACAGCTTTGAAAAGAAGCAGTTCAGGCAAAATAAACCTGCCTTTACCGATGATATGAGGAAAAAGCATACCATCCTCGCACCTCAGATGTCCCCGATACATTTCCAGTTTATTGAGGTGGCGTTCAGAGAGTCGGGATACAATCTGGAAATATTGCCTTCGGTGGATAGAAGCGCTGTTGACGAAGGGTTAAGATATGTGAACAACGATGCATGTTACCCTTCCATATTAACAACGGGTCAGCTGATGGAAGCGCTGAAATCAGGCAGATATGACCTTGAAAATACCTCCGTGATTATTTCGCAGACAGGTGGAGGCTGCAGAGCTACCAATTATATCGGGTTTATCAGAAAAGCACTCAAAGACGCCGGATTTGAATATGTACCGGTCATATCTCTAAATACTGTGGGACTTGAGAGAAATACGGGCTTTAAAATAACCAAGGGGCTTCTTAATAAATCACTCATTGCCCTTGCATATGGAGATCTGTTGATGCGTGTGCTGTACAGGGTCAGGCCTTATGAAAAGATTAAAGGCTCGGCCAATCTGCTGTATGAGAGCTGGGTCGGGAAATGCAAGGAGTCTGTGAGAAGCGGCAGGCATGGCGAGTTCAAGCGTAATTTGAAACAAATTGTGGAGGATTTTGACAGTCTTGAAATAAACGATATTAAAAAACCCCGTGTCGGACTGGTTGGTGAAATACTGGTTAAATTCCATCCCACTGCCAATAACAATATAGTGGGTGTTATTGAGAACGAGGGTGCGGAGGCTGTTATGCCGGATCTGATTGACTTTTTTCTGTATACCGCTTTCGGGGCGAATTTCAATCACAAGTATCTTGCCGGCAAATGGTTGAGTAAAGCAGTTCATAACCTTGCTATTGCAGGTATTGAGTATTATCGAAAAGATATGAAGAAGATTTTAGCTGCAAGTAAAAGGTTTGAGCCGCCGTCAAGCATTTATAAATTGGCGCGGGAGGCTTCAAAGGTTGTGTCGCTTGGCAATATGACCGGGGAAGGCTGGTTCCTGACTGCGGAGATGATTAAGCTGATAAAGGAAGGAGCCTCCAATATTGTATGCATGCAGCCATTTGCGTGTCTGCCCAACCATGTGACGGGCAAGGGTATGATAAAGGCAATCAAAAGAAAATTTCCGAAGGCAAATATTGTACCGGTGGATTATGACCCGGGGGCCAGCGAAGTGAACCAGCTCAATAGAATCAAGCTCATGCTGGCCGCAGGTTTCAGGAACCTGGAGGACGAGACGGGACATGAAGGCTTTGCTGCAAATGAAAGGAAACATATTAAAAAGCCTCATGTTGATCAGTCTGTAAATATTGATGCGAGGCAGGGTAAGGATTTGAAGCTGTAACAGATTGATGCAGTATAAAACCCGGTTATTTGCCGGGCTTTTTGTATTCCTTCATGTATTTTCTGCGGCCTTTCTTCTTTTTCGTGGCAGCCATTTTGGCGTCATGCTTTTTGATGGATATGCTAAATGCAAAAGCAAGAACTGCAATGGCAGCAAGGAATCCCCCTATGAAATAAACCTGTTGAGGCATTGTGTTTTCACCTCTTCCTCTTTATTTTCTATATTCGGGAGATTAACCGTACTGATTTGCACCGGAATTATATGAAGGTCTATATCAGTTGCATCTCCGCTTCTTGACACAATAACAATTATACATATTAGTGTTTATCAACGCAAGAATTATATTTTTATGAAATCAATTAGGTATGACTTGTCATAATATGCCATCACGAAGGAATATGATTGTATTGTACATTTACATTTACATACAAGTGCTGTATTGTTTGCAGCAAGCTGGAGGAAAAATGAAAGGCAGATATAAACAGGAATTTTACGATAAACCTTTCTTTAAGATACTTTACATACCGTTTACTGCATTACTGGCCTTTTTCGCAATAATGACAGGTATTCAACTAGGAAACCTCATGTACAAGCTTAATCTAAATTTAGTTGAGAAAATCGATTCAGAAAGCTTTAAATATACTATCAGTTTATCGATGCCTATTATAGAAACCGTGTATAACAGCGGCAAGTCAAGTGTCTCGTTTTCCGGGGAGATTAAAAATCTGTTCAGAAAAATTTTTGAATTCGAGTTGGATTCGCCTATGACAATACTCAATGTACAGTCGCCGCTTTTTATGAGCTATTATAATCATGAATATAAATCCATGCTGGCTCCGGATAGTGGCGGACAGCAGCGGCAGGGGGCTGAAACGCCGGACACGAGCGAGGACTCCGGCACTCCGAGGACAGGCTCAGGTAAGGGAACGGGGAGTACCGATGGGGGGGCAGGCTTGGACGGTAAGAACGGAGAGACTGGTAAGGATGCAGATAAAGCCGGAGAGGGTGCAGGCAAGAATCAAGCGGGTAGTGACGGGGATGGAGCTGGCAAAGGAACCGGTAAAGCGGATGAAATGGGCAGACCGGGACAGCCGGGAGAAGGAAATACTGATCCTGACGGTAAGAATACGGATAATAACGGGGAGGCTGCAAAGCCCGGTGAAAATGGGAATAATCCGGGGAGTACCGCGCCGCGGAGCAGCAACCCCGGCGGCGATCTACAGCAGCCAATCAGCAGCATTACCTATGAGGCGGAGGATGAGGATGAAGAAGATAACGGTAATTTGGTCGCTCTTGATAAAATAGTTATCCGAAATTTTACGAAGCAAAAAATTGATATTGCAAAGCTGTTACAGGAGCCAATTGATTTCAATTTCAGTAAAAAAGGTCCGAAGGTGTTGATTTACCACACCCATACCAGTGAAAGCTATGTGCTTAAAACAGGGGATTTGGGCAAGAAAGACGTGCCTAGTTTTAACTCCAATCCCAAGTATAATGTAATAAGAGTCGGTGAAGAACTGGCACGAAATTTAAGGAAGTATGGCATAGAAACGCTGCATAACGGAACAGTGCATGATAAAAAACACGAAGCTGCTTATGGTGTATCGATCAATACTTTGCAGAGCTATGTAAAGAGTTACCCGTCTTTAAAGGTGTATATTGATATCCACAGGGATGGACTGGAAATGTCAAAGCCGAAATTGCGAACGGCTATAAAGATTAATGGCAGGAATGTGGCACAGATAATGTTTGTAATGGGTACCAATGACTTGCTGCCTAACGCACATTGGCAAGAGAATCTGAAGTTCGCACTAAAGGTTCAGCAGAAACTGAATGATAAGTATCCCGGCCTTGCAAGACCTTTGTGGATTGTTGGAAAGCGCTACAATCAGCATGTTTCAGACCAAGCAGTGCTTATTGAGATAGGCGGAGACGGCAACCTGCTGAGTGAGACATTAGAGAGCACAAAGTATCTTGCAGAGGCACTGAATGAAGTCATGAACGAAAAATAAGAAGTCCCTGCAGTTCGCTTTTAAGTTTGTTCAGATCGCGTTTAATATACTGTGTATTGACATAAATCCTTTGATTCATAAATACAATTTCCAGACCGTTATCTTTGCTATTCACAGTAGCAAATGCAAAACCCTGCCGTCCTGAGACCAGATAATTGATAGAATAATCCACAGACATAATACCCGCAATCAGCAAGGATAAAAATAGCAGTGCTGCCGACATATACTTCTGTTTGAGATTCCTTTTTTGTCTGAATTTCTCCAATCTGTTCAATGCCGCTATCCCCCAAGTATT
>CAYGHY010000020.1:0-21604 GCA_964349435.1 uncultured Oscillospiraceae bacterium | reverse complement strand
AGGTTTGCCGATCAGTTGTTTCTTTCAACTTATGACGAAGATATTGAAAACTTAATTGTGCATAAGTAAGACATTTTGGACTGAATTGTACTCACATAAAGTTAAATGGATATGGTATATTTAAGCAAGTGTACTTATAAAAAGCAAACCTTGAAAGTTGCTATAAGAAAAATATTGTATGTTATGAGCGATGTAGTATGCCGGACGAGTCGATACATTACAGCCTGCCCGTTATGCAGCCTGATGCGAGATTCTGTAGTCATAGCCGACCGTCCATAGGCTTATCCTTAATAAATCAAATCAAAATGTTTTTCAAAAAAAATCTTTTTCAAAAAAATGTGTGATAAGTAGAGCTGCTAATTTTCTTATAGCAACATCTCAGCACACATTTCTGCACACATGGAAAAAAAGAATTGACAATATATAAAACAGGCGTTATAATTAATTTAAACGTTTAAACACTTGCGATAATGAGGTGTCAATCAAGATGCAACAGCAAAAAACCAAATACATTCCTACTGGCAATGAAATGGTTTCTTTACCGACAATAAGAGAAAAAGATGCAGCAATTGAGGGGATAACTTTTTTGCATATGGCATCAAAGGGTATGCTTGAAATAGCTGGCAAAAACGCTGAAAACCCTTTTCTTAAGCCATATGTGGAAGTGGATGGAATAAATCTGCTGTCGGGGGAATTAAATTGGAAAAGTTTAAAATACTGGATTCCGGTATTTACATGTTCTGATTCGAATCTGACTGTCGAGGGAACAATACTGACTCCGGTAAGAGAACGCGGATTTATCTACAGCATAAATGTTTCAAACGGAAGTGGTGGCAAAAAAGATGTCACCCTCGGCTTTTCAGGCTGCTGGAGCAAAACAATTCATGAAATAAATGAGAGCAAGGAAGTATCTGCCACAAAAATGGTTTATAAAAGTGGGTGGAATCATAATATTGTTTTTGATCTGAGGAATTCTTTTAATATCTTTTCATTTGCGCCCATGCTGGAATGTGATTGCGAGACTACATATTCAATAGACGAGGATACTACCATTCGATTTGACATGAACAAGCGTTATATGCTGGAGCCTGGGGAAACTGTAACCTTCAATCTTTACTGGGGATTTGGCTATGATGAGGTGGCGTCTGCAACATCGGCAAAGGAAATGCTTAGAAAAGGATTTGGTAAGGTACTTAAGTCCACTGTACAATGGATGAATGATAGAGTAAAAACAACAGGCGATGAAAAACTTGATAGCATCATGAATAGGAATATGTTTTTCAATTTCTTCTTTGCATCAGGCATTACACTTGATACGGAAGAGTTTGTGCTTGTGACTTCGAGAAGCCCCAGATACTATGTCAGTGCGGCATACTGGGACAGAGACAGCCTGCTGTGGAGCTTTCCATCTATTTTACTGGTAGATGCTGCATATGCCCGCGAAATGCTAATGTACGTCTTTAACCGACAGATTAGGAATATTGGCATTCACAGCAGATATATTGACGGTACGGTGCTTGAACCGGGATTTGAGCTTGATGAAGCATGTGCGCCTGTTATCGCTCTGAATAATTATCTCAGTAAAACGATGGATGACGATATACTTTCAGAGCTCTGTGTGATAAAAGGACTGGACAGAATTCTAAAATTAATTGAATCAAAAAGACACCCTGAAGAGTATCTTTATGAAACCTTCCTGCAACCGACGGATGACATTATAGTCCATCCGTACCTTACATACGATAATGTTTTAGTATGGAAGAGCTTTAAATGTTTAGCCACATTTTACAATAGGATTGGGAAAAAAGAAAAGGCAGACCGCCTTGAGCATGAAGCAGAACTGGTGAGAAATGCTATTTGGAAGAATTGTACAGTAGTATACAAGAATAAAAGCATTTTTGCATGGTCGATTGATTTGGACGGCAACTGGAATATATATGATGAGCCTCCGGGGAGCCTTCAATTATTGCCTTTCTACGATTTTTGCGATGCGACTGACCCTGTATATCAGAATACACTGGACGTAATCAGAGATCCTGAATACCAATATTCCTTCAGTGGATTCAATATTGCTGAAACAGGCTGTGCACATGCGCCGCATCCATGGATTCTCAGTGTGGCAAACAGCCTCATTTGTGGCAGGAAAGAGCATTGCAGAGACATACTTGATAAGGTGGAAATGGATAATGGCATTGCTTGCGAAAGCGTAGATGAGAATACAGGTGAATGCACTACCGGGGAAGCATTTGCAACTTGTGCAGGCTTTCTGGCCTATTCGATATACCATGCATTTGGGAGAAAATAAAATAAGTTAGACAGTTTATATGGGGGTTCATATGGAGTGTAGGGAATTAAAAGATTGGATAATCGTTCAAAATGAGTATAACCCGGAGAAATGTGACTTTTATGAAAGCATCTTCTCTCTTGGGAATGGATATATGGGAGTCAGGGGCTTTGATGAGGAGGAGCAGGACAGACGTAATTTCGAACTCTGTACTTATATCTCCGGAATTTTCGATTACTTCAAGCTGGGCATAACCGATATGGTAAACACACCGAATTTCTTATATACCAGAATTATGCTTAATGGAGAAGAATTGAATCTGAAAAAAGGAAAAGCGAAGGAATTTGTCAGGAGCTTGAATCTTAGGAATGGCACACTGAAGAGGTCATTCATATGGGAAGATCAAAATGGATTTGCTACGAGAATTGCGGTTACCAGATTCTTGAGTATTGATAGTGTGCACAATGCTGCAGTCAGATTAGGGATAATACCTCTGAATTATTCAGGTGGAGTTTTAATCGAAACGGGAATCGATGCAAGAGTAACTAATAATACAATAAATGATGACCAATCCAAGAGCGACATAGAAACGGTAGATTTCATTCATGAAACAGGCAAGGGTGAGGTTAATGGAATATCCTACATAGCAGTAGCTACAAGCACGATTAAGCATGAACTCATCGAAGCCTTTTCTGTGAGGCTGACTGTAAACAGGCAAGAGATGGAATACCGGGAAGAGAGAATAGAAAAAGATAGATATATAGGGAAAACTGCCGGTTTCGATATTTCAGAGGGGAATGAGTATTTGTTTGACAAAGTGATCTCTGTATATACCTCCAGAGATTCAGAGACCAATTTATTTGAGCACACTTTAAAATCGGCACTTGAAGCGAGGGAAGCAGGCTTCGACGCTATGCTCAGATCAAATGAGAAGGCTTGGGACAGGAAGTGGGATATATCAGATGTAATTATTGAAGGAGATGAAAGGGCACAGTTAAGTATAAGGTATAACATTTTTCAGCTGATTCAGGGGAATGCGGAAAATGACCCTTGGGTCAGTATCGGAGCAAGAGCCATTATGCATGGAAGATACAAGGGCTGTTACTTCTGGGATACGGAAATTTTCATTCTGCCGTTCTTTATTTTCACAAACGAAAAAGCTGCAAGGAACCTGCTGATGTACAGATATAATACTCTCCCCGGAACTGAAGAAAATGCCAGACTGCAAAACGTAGACGGTGCAAGGTATGCGTGGATGAGCAGCATAGATGGCAGGGAACAGTGCGAATCTTGGGATACCGGGTGCTGTGAAGTGCATATTACAGCTGATGTGGCTTATGCTGTCAACCAATATTGTCTTGCTGCCAATGATGAGGAATTTTTGAGGGATTATGGCGCAGAGATTTATATAAAAACCGCCCGCTATTGGAAAAGCCGGTTTACTTATCAAGAAGAAAAAGATATTTACAATATGCTTTTTGTAAAAGGACCGAATGAATACGGGGGAGTTACTGAGAACAATACATATACTACTTTAATGGCCATTAACAATTTTAAAATTGCTATTGCCTCTATCGAGCTTCTGAAAAGCAAGTATGCTGAAGCATGGAACCTGTTAAAAACAAAGCTTGCTTTTATGGATTTAGAACAAGAAAAGTGGAAAGATATTATGGCCAAGGCAGTTGTCAACTACGATGCTCAAAGGAAGCTTTATATCGAGGATGACAATTTCATGAAGCTGGAGCCCATTAAAATTGATGATTTCAAGAGGGACAATCTGCCTCTATACCACAGGATCAGCTTTGACAGGTTGCAACGGTATAGAGTTTTGAAGCAGGCAGATGTAGTATTACTCATGTTGTTATTGCCCGAATTGTTTACCGCTGAAGAAAAAAAGGTTGCCTGGGATTGTTATGAGCCGATTACTGTGCATGATTCGACTCTAAGTTTCGGAACTCATGCATTATTTGCTGCAAGATTGGGCTTAACGGGAAAAGCGTATGATTATTTCAATAAAAGCGTTAGGCTTGATCTAGACGATATCATGAGTAATACAGGGAAGGAAGGTATACATTTCGCTGCGCTTGGGGCATCCTGGCAGGCAGTTGTCATGGGCTTTGGAGGAGTGCAGCTGCGGGATGATGGTTTGGATATCAGCCCGAACATGCCTGATGAGTGGTCTTTACTCAGGTTCAAGCTTATGTATAAAGGCAGCCTGATTATTCTGACTATTTCAAAAGCTGGGGTCAAGCTTGAAATGGGTGGAGAAAGCTGCTCTGAAATAATGAATATCAGAGTCAATGGCAATAGAATTATATAAAGAAGGGAAATACAACTTGCTTATTGAATATTATATTAAGACTTAAACGCATAAGTTATGAATAGAGGTAAAGCAAATATGCAGAAGAGAGTAACTATCAAGGATGTCGCTAAAGAGGCAGGTGTTTCTATTGCAACTATATCATATGTAGTAAACAACAAGGAGAGTTTGAGTAAGGAGACGATAGACCGTGTTAATAATGCCATAAAAAAGATGAATTATATACCAGACTTATCAGCAAGAAGCCTCGTTAACAAAAAATCTAATCTGATAGGAGTAGTAATACCACAGACGGAACCAGGTAAACATCTGATGTTCAGCAATCCATTTTACGGTGAATTTTTAAGCGGTGTAGAGTATACTGCCAGGTTGAACGGATATCTTGTTATTATTTCCGGAGCCGATGCGGATGAAAGCTACTTTGAATTCTCAAGAAAGCGGAATCTTGACGGGATAATAATTTTGGGTGTATATCCTGAAGAGTTCTATAACGAACTGAAAAGGTCATTGATACCGATTGTATTGGTTGACAGCTATTGCGAAGATCATTATTATCACAGCGTACAAATAAATGACAGGTATGGCGGCTATATTGCTGCCAAATATCTGATTGAGAAGAAGCATAGGAATATAGCAATTGTTACTGGAAAAATTAAAAAAGAAGGTGTGAGCGAGGAAAGATATCTGGGCTATAGGGATGCATTGAAGGAATTTGATATTCCATTTAATCCCGACTATGTTTTTGAAGGTGTCATAGATTATGAATATGGCCTTCAAGTAGCAGAAAATCTGATAAACAAAGGTGAAATTACAGCGGTTTTTGCAGCAGCCGATATTTTGGCAATGGGCATAATGAAGCGCTTAAAGCAAATGGGGAAAAAAATACCGGAAGATATTTCGATAGTCGGTTTTGATGACATACACATAACAAATCTTATAGATCCGGGCCTGACAACAGTAAAACAAAACATATACGGCAAGGGTGAGACTTCAGTAAAGCTGTTACTCGACTGTATTGGGAAAAAAGCAAAGGGCAAGCAGGAAATCATTTTACCTATAGAAATTATAGAAAGAGAATCGGTTATGGAAAGGTGATGCTATAAGTAGGTTATTTGATTTTTGCAGTAAAAAAATCGAAAGGAAGTTTATTTATGTTAAAAAGTAAATTATCTCACAAGACAGCTAAGAGTATATTTATAATGCTCATTCTCTTACTTTTGTTCTCTACCAGCGTATTTGCAATCGACGGTGTCTGGCACAAACCCTATGGAATTGATGACCTTTATACAGTAGAGTTGACGGAAAGGCATCCGAGAGATCCTGTAGCGGGTGAGAACGTGTATATCAATCTAACAACATGGCCGATAGAGATAGGACAAGCTACCTGGATCTCTTGGACCAAGAATGGTGCGGCGCAAGCCAACATCGGCGGTACATGGAAGTATAACAGCGGGAACAACTCGTATTGGGAAGTCAGTATGGGAAGCTTTAATAAAGGCGACGTGATCAGCTATACGGTAAAAGCTAACAAAGACGGGGCGAATGAAAAATCGATCGGTCCGTTTCAATTTACCGTAACCGGGTGGGAGCACGTTAGCAGTATTAGCGGCTATACGAACAATGCTAATAGCGTTGTTTTGAATGCGGTTCCAAACACAGGATCACTTACCCCGAAAATCAATATTGTTTTTATGGACGAGGATGTGTTCCGGGTTCAGTTGTCCCCTACCGGTACTGCAACGATGGCTACAGGATTAAGCAATTATACGCTTGCGAATTTTACCGATTACTTAACAATGACCACGACCAAAATACAAGTAAGAATCGATAAAAATCCGTTCAGGATGAGTGTGTATAAAGCGGACGGTACGACCTTGATCGCCCGTCAATACGACAGCACACTCAATAGAAACATGGCTTGGTTAACGAACGGAAGCACGATCATCAACAAGGTTCAGGATCATTTTTATTCGCCGGCAACTGAGGAATTCTATGGTTTTGGCGAACGCTACAACGATTTTTCCAAAAGAGGCCAAGATATAGACACCTACGTTCATAACCAGTATTTAAATCAGGGTGCCCGCACCTATTTGTCCATCCCGTTTTTCGTCAACACGAAAGGTTACGGCATTTTCCTGAATTCCACCTATTACTCCAAATTCAGGTTGGCGACGGAAAGATCAGACATGTACGGATTTACGGCCGATACCGGCGGGAGCTCCAATTCCATGCTGGATTATTACTTCATTCACGGAAACGATCTGAATGACGTCATTGTCAATTACACTGATATTACTTCCAAGCCGGCTGCGCTGCCCAAATGGACTTTAGGGTTGTGGATGTCCGCCAACGAATGGGACAGACAATCGGAAGTGGATGCGGCCATCACCAATGCCAATAACAATAACATTCCGGCAACGGCTGTCGTTCTTGAACAGTGGAGCGATGAGAATACGTTCTATATCTTTAGCGACGCAACGTATACGGCCAAGCCTGGTAGCGACGCCTTTGTTTACAGTGACTTTACGTTCCCCTCGACCGGCAGATGGCTCAATCCGGCAGTTATGGCCACCAATATTCATAATAACGGGATGAAGCTGATCTTATGGCAGGTGCCGGTGCTCAAATACACGGATTATGCTTACCAGCAAAAAGACAATGACGAGAGCTACATGGTCTCGCAAGGTTATCAAGTCGGCAATGGCAGCGGCGGAAGTTATCGGACGCCTACTGGTACATGGTTTGGAAACAGCTTACTGCTGGACTTCACAAAAACACTCGCAACAAACTGGTGGATGTCCAAGAGAGCCTACCTTTTTGACGGAGTCGGCATCGACGGGTTCAAAACGGACGGTGGCGAGATGGTTTGGGGCAGAGAGGTTTCCTTCTCCAACGTTAAAAAGGGAGATGAAATGCGCAACCAATACCCTAACGAATATATCAGGGGGTACAATGAGTATGCCCGTTCCAAAAAATCGCATGCGGTAACCTTCAGCAGAGCCGGAACTACAGGATCGCAGAAATATCAAATTTACTGGGCGGGAGATCAGGATTCAACGTTTTCCGCGTTCCAGGATGCCGTAAGAGCGGGAATGACCGCCAATATTTCCGGCGTGCCGTTCTGGAGTTGGGATTTGGCCGGCTTCACCGGCTCCTTCCCATCGGCCGAATTATATAAGAGATCGATTGCTATGGCGGCTTTCGCACCGATCATGCAGTTCCATTCCGAGAAAGCGAATCCCTCGCCAAGCGAAGAAAGATCGCCGTGGAACGTTGCATCAAGAACGGCAGACAACACCGTCATTACTACATCTGCCAAATTCGTCAATACAAGAATGAATTTGCTACCGTACATTTTCAGCGAAGCGAAGAAGACAAGCGATACCGGCAAGCCGATGATGCGGGCCATGGTCATGGATTATCCGAGCGATACGAATACGCATCATCTTGATGCCCAGTACATGTTTGGCGATCATCTTTTAATTGCTCCGATTGTTGTACAGGGCCAAACAAGCAAAAGTATTTATCTGCCGGCAGGCGAATGGATCGATTTCTATTGGGGTGTTCAACGTCCGGGCAGCAGAACCATTTCATATTACGCTGGGGTGAACGACATTCCTGTTTTCGTTAAACCGGGAGCAATAATTCCGATGAATCTAAACGCCAATTATGAGTTAGGCGGAACGATCGGCAACAATCTGACCTCTTATACCAATCTGACATTCCGTGTTTATCCGAAGGGCTCGATTTCATATCAATGGAACGATGATATCGGCGGAGGAGTAAAGACGATTTCATCAACAGAAGAATACGGATTGAACAAAGAAACGGTTTCTTTGCCTCCTGTTACTTCTACAACCACTCTGCAAGTTTTCACAACCAAACCGAGTTCGGTTACGGTAGGCGGAACGACACTAACGGAGCGTACTTCTCTCTCTAATTTAATTTCTAATGCAACAGGCTGGTACTATGATACTGTTCAAAAGTTTGTTTACGTCAAAGTCGGTTCGAGTACTTCCACTAGGTCGATCGTTCTTAACGGGGTAAACAAAGTAGAGTATGAGGCGGAATTTGCAACGTTGTTCAACGTGACAACGAACACGAACCATACCGGTTATATGGGTACAGGTTTTGTGGACGGGTTTGCAACGTTGGATGACTATGTGGAATTCGACGTATCCGTAAAATCCGCCGGCAGCTACACGGTTAAATTCAGATACAGTTCGGGCGGGGGCAATGCTTCGAGAGCGATTTATGTCAACGGATCGAAAATCCTGGATCTTTCCCTGCCGGCAACAGCTAACTGGGATACATGGGCTGCTGCATCCACTACACTGTCGCTGAATGCAGGCAACAATACGATTAGAGTGAAATATGACAGCACAAATACACTTGGAATCAATCTTGACAATACTGCCGTAGTTGAGAAGTAGCGGCACGGCGGCAGTCCATCCATGTAACTTTTTATAAAAGGTTAAGGGGGGTCACTCCATTTTCGATTCAGAAAATGAAAGGTGGTTAAAATGATGGTGGTTCAAACGACAAACAATTGGAAAAAGGTCATAACATTTTTTGTTATATTAGCTCTATTGTGTTCACTTGTCCTGACCGTTCAAAACACTCCTTCTTATGCTTATGTCGCTTCACTCGGCAATGTAATGGGGGCATCCGTTGCAGGGGATACGCTGACCTTGACCGTGGATAACGGTGCTGAACCCAATGACGATAAGCTGATTTTTGATGTTTTGCAGAATGATATCGTGAAAGTGTCTTATCGGCCGAACGACGTAGCGCCAAGCCCGGATACGCCGATGATTGACCCGAACAAGACATGGAGCGCTGTCGGGGCAACTTTTAATACGACCGGCGATCCGATTACGATTACAACAAGCAAAATGAGAGTTGAGATTGCCAAAAACCCGTGCCGTGTAACGATAAAAAAAGCGGATGGAACAACCCTTTTGTGGGAACCGTCCGGTGGTGGAATATATCATGACGGCGTCCGGTTTGTACATGCCAGCGGGCATAATATTTACGGAATCAGAAGCTATAATGCCTTTGAAGACGGCGGGGACCTGTTGCGAAACACCAGTAACCATGCTGCTCATGCAGGAGAACAGGGAGATTCCGGCGGACCGCTGATGTGGTCCACCTCCGGCTACGGCATCCTAGTCGATAGCGATGGCGGATATCCTCTTACCGATAATGCTACCGGGAAACTGGAGTTTTACTACGGCGGAACACCGTCGGAAGGACGGCGTTACAGCAAAACCGACGTGGAATATTATGCGATAGTGGGCAATCCGAAGGAGATCATGACGGGCGTTTCCGAAGTTACCGGAAAATCGCCGATTTTACCGAAGTGGTCTCTAGGCTTCATGAATTTCGAATGGAATACAAATCAAACGGAAATGACCAATATGGTCGATACGTACAGGGCCAAGAATATCCCGATTGACGGGTATGGGCTGGATTACGACTGGAAGAAATACGGGGACAATAATTACGGCGAATTTGCCTGGAATACAACGAATTTTCCCGATGCCGGCACAACGGCCTTAAAAACAACAATGGACGGTAAAGGGATCAAGATGGTCGGGATTACGAAGCCAAGGATCGTTACCATAGACCTTAACGGCAATCGCACGGTTCAATATACGGATGCGAATAACGGCGGATATTGGTATCCCGGTCATGGGGAATATACGGACTATTTCATCCCTGTTACCGTCAGAAGTATTGACCCTTACAATGCAAACGTAAGAACATGGTATTGGAATCATTCAAAGGATGCGTTTGACAAAGGCGTCGTGGGTTGGTGGAATGACGAGACAGATAAAGTGTCGTCCGGCATCACACAATATTGGTTCGGCAATTTCATGACCGGTCATTTATCCCAAGCGATGTACAACGGTCAAAGAGCTTATACCGTTAACAGCAGGAGGGTATGGCAAACGGCGAGAACATTCTACCCGGGCGCTCAGAGGTTTTCGACAACGCTTTGGTCCGGCGATATCGGCATCCAGTTTCATAAAGGGGAGAAAATAAACTGGGCTGCAGGTATGCAGGAGCAGCGGGCAGTTATGCTCTCGGCTATCAACCTCGGACAACCCAAGTGGGGGATGGATGCGGGAGGGTTTAACCAAGCAGACGGCACGACCGCCAATCCGAGTTCGGAGCTTTACTCCAGATGGATGCAATTTGCTGCGATGACCCCGGTATTCAGGGTGCATGGCAACAATAGACATCAGCGGCAGCCATGGTATTATGGGACGACTGCGGAAGAGGTTGCCAAGAGTGCGATTCAGCTCAGGTATTCTTTAGTTCCGTATATGTATACGTATGAAAGAAGCGCATACGAGAGCGGACTCGGACTGGTAAGACCGCTGCAGTACGATTATCCGACAGATGCGACCGCGGCAAATTACACGCAAGCATGGATGTTCGGCGATTGGCTGCTTGCTGCTCCGGTTGTGGACAAATCGCAAACCTCGAAGGATATTTATTTGCCGGCCGGCACCTGGACCGATTACTTCAGAGGTATCATGTATACTGGCGGACAAACGATAAAGTATCCTGTGAATGCCGAAACCTGGACAGATATTCCTCTCTTTATCAAGAAAGGGGCGATCATTCCATCCCAGAAAGTATTGGATTATGTCGGGCAGAGTTCCATCACCAGTGTCAATGTGGATGTGTTCCCGGATACGGCGCAAACGAGCTTTACGTATTACGATGACGACGGAGCTACCTATAACTATGAAAACGGTACCCACTTCAAGCAAACGATGGCGGCTCAAGATAACGGTTTAAGCGGAATCAGCTTCAACATTGGCGCAAAGTCGGGAACCTACACGCCATCGGTTCAAAACTATATCGTTAAAATCCATGGCAAAGCGGGCACGGGTGTAACCAGCAACGGAACTTCGCTTACATCTTATGCCAGTCTCAATGCCCTGAGAGCGGCATCGGGTGAAGGCTGGGCCACCGGCAAAGATGTTTACGGGCTCGTCACTTATGTGAAAGTAGCAGCGGCCAGCACATCGTCCAAGAGTATCGTCGTAACGGGCACCGGATCGGTATCGGCGACATCCGTACAACTGGAAGCCGAAGAAGCGTCGCTGTCCGGTAACACGACAAGCACGAAAGCTACGGTCAATACCAACCATACCGGCTATTCGGGCTCGGGCTTTGTCGATGGGTTCAATAACGCCGGCGCAGCCGCAACCTTCTATGCGGATGTCAAAACGGGCGGCGACTATAGCGTTGGATTAAGATATGCCAATGCGACGGGCTCCGCGAAAACATTGAGCATTTTCGTTAACGGTACCAGAGTAAAGCAAACGACTTTGGCAAACCTTGCCAACTGGGATACATGGGCTACACAGAACGAAACGATACCGTTAACGGCCGGACGCAGCATCATTATGTACAAATACTATAATGATGCGGGAGATACGGGGAATGTCAATCTCGATTACATCACCGTTCCGTTCGATCCTCCGGTAGGCAAATATGAAGCCGAAAGCGCAGGGCTTTCCGGCGGGGCGTCCAAGAATAAGAATCATTGGTTTTATACGGGCAATGCCTTTGTGGATGGCATCACTACAGTTGGGGCAGAAGTAAAATTCCAGGTAAATGTACCAACTGGAGGAAACTATCAGATTTCTTTAAGGTATGCCAATGGCACAGGCAGTACAAAGACAATGAGCACTTATGTCAATGGAGTTGACGTCGTCCAAGCCAGCTTGACGAGTCCGGGGACCAACTGGAGCGTATGGCAAGATAACGTTCAAACGTTATCGCTCAATGCTGGAGCCAACACGATCGCATTTAAATACGATTCTGCTGACAGCGGAAATATCAATCTCGACCGAGTATTGGTTTCATCGACGGCACCTGGAACTCCGGAGTCCGAGAAGAATTTGCTGGACAATGCGGGATTTGACAGGGATACCAGCTACAACAGCAACTGGACGGAATGGCATCCAACCGGTCAAGCACTTGCTTACGGCATTGACAGCGGTTCGGGGTTCAACCCGCCGGAATCGCCGTGGACGGAAGACAAGCGAGCTTACTTCCACTTATCTTCCGCCTATCAGCAAAGTATCCATCAGGTGATCAGCGTTCCTACCAATAACGCCAATTACAAATTTGAGGCATGGGTTAGATTGATGAATACTACTCCGACAACGGCTAGGGCGGAAATCACTGACTATGGTGGATCTGCGATATACTATAATATTGCAAAGGATGGCGTTTGGAAGTACATTAGCATAAGCAATATCTTCGTCTATAATGGGCAGATACGCATCGGATTTTATGTCGATTCTCCCGGAGGCACTACGCTTCATATTGATGATGTTCGGATAACCAAACAATAATCACATGAAAGATCATTGTAAATGCTATCAAGTATCCATTGCAACCGCATCTATGTACTCAAAAATAAAGAAAATATAGTAAGGAAACAGTCTCCGGTGTGGATGCAGATGAGAGGTTCAGTTTGCGAAAGGGGGTGAAAACTTGGATTTACTAACTGGGGGAGGTGGTTGTTTTAAAGTTGTTCAAAAAAATAGTTTTAAGCTCTTTCCGTTAAAAGAGATTAAAACTATAAAAGGTGTTATACCAAATCAATCAATTAGTAGTATAGTACTTGGGTCAATTAAAATCAAGTGATTAATTTCGGGTTCCAAATTGTTTTATGATGATGAAGGAGGAATTTATATGAAGATTTTTTTAAAGACAACAGCAGCAATGCTAATATTCGCATTGGTTATGGGGCTGGCTATTTCGGGATGCGGCGTGAAAAAGGATGATGCAGGGGAAACCGCCCAGACATCGACAAAAGCTCCGGAGGGTACAAAACAGAGTGAACCGCAGCCTGTAAAACCGCAGGAAGTTACCGTCAATTTTGCAAACTTTTCAGCTTCGGGTGACAACCAGAAATATCTTGACCAGATGGTTTCGGAATTCAACAAGCAGTATTCTCACATAAAACTAAATGTAGAAACCATAGGATATGGAGACTATTTTGTTCAGATGCAAACCCGGGTAGCAGCCAACACAGCGCCGGACTGCTATGAATTGAACTATGAAAACTTTGTTTCCTATGCAAAAAAGAATGTTCTTCATGAACTTGAACCACTTTTTAAAGAAACCCAATTCGATAGTTCAATTGTAAACGAGAAGGCTCTAAATGCCTTTAAAACCGACGGAAAACAGTACGGACTTCCCGCAAGTTTCTCCAATGTACTTTTAATTTACAATAAGGAGCTTTTTGACAAGGCTGGGATCTCATACCCCACAGACAGCTGGACATGGGAAGACGGACAGAAGGCGGCTGAAAAGATCAGGGTTCTTGGAAAGGATATTTTCGGTATATCCCATCCCATCCAATTCTGGGAGTTTTTCAAGGTTGTGCAGCAGAATGGCGGTAGTCTTCTGAATGAAGAAAAAACAAAGTTCACTGTTAACACACCTCAAAACATTGCAACTCTTCAGTTTATGGTCGACAGGGTAAAAAAATCCAACGTCATGCCTACAGAAGCCCAGCTTGGAGGAGTAGGAGACTGGGATCTGTTCAAAGCTGGGAGGCTTGGCATGATCGTAACAGGGGTCTGGGCTTTTCCTGACTTTACAAGAGATTGTAATTTCAAGTGGGATGTTGCCGTTGAACCTGGAAAAACCAATAAAGCGACCCACTTTTTCTCAAACGGCCTTGTTATAAATAAGGACAGCAAACTTGCAAAACAGGCTTTCGAATGGGCAAAATTCATGTCCGCAAGCAAGGAAGCGGCTATGATCAGAGTGGATGCAGGCTGGGAGCTTCCTGCAGTGAATTACCCCGAAGTACTGGAAGCTTATATGAAAAAGACGCCTCCGGAAAACAAGAAAGCTGTATTTGATTCACTACAATATCTTATAACACCTCCAGTCATTGAGCAGTTCAGCGAAATGGCCGATATTATGGGTGTCCATCTGACAACGGCAAGAGATGGGGTAAAAACTGTGGCAAAAGCCCTTGAGGATGCGCAGAAAGAACTCGAAGAGAAGATTAAGCTAAAATAATAGGATAAGGTATCACTATGCACAAGCAGTGGTTCTTCGGCTGCCTGTGCATGGTGAAAATCCTGTTGGACTTCTACCGCATATTTGGAAAATAAAAGCCTTAAGGAGAGTTATCTATGCGTTCCAAGTTAAAAATGAGTAATCTCAAGGCTGTATTCTTTTTCCTGTTTCCAAGTCTTGCCGGAATATTGTTTTTCAGTATGGCTCCAATCCTCACTTCGCTCACGCTGAGTTTGACACAATGGAATGGCCTCAAGAAAATAAACCTTTTTGGAGGACTGTCGGACTTTTTAAAGGAGGAGTTCATCGGAGCCGCAAATTATATTAATATTCTGGCTGGTGAAGAATTCTGGAGGGTACTGAGGAATACCTGCTATTTTATTATATTGTACATTCCACTGATCCTGATTGCGTCCATTATCGTAGCAACTCTGCTGAACACCGACATAAAAGGCATTACTGGCTACAGAGTTTTATATTATATCCCTGTGTTAACCTCGTGGGTCGCAGGCGCTCTCATCTGGAAGTGGGTTTTAAGCCCTGAATATGGCGCTGTAAATGATATTCTAAGGCTTATAGGAATGGAGGGACCCGGATGGCTTCAGGATAAGAATTGGGCCATGCCCGGGATCGTCCTGGCCAGCATATGGAAGGATGCGGGTTTTTTCGGACTCATTCTCCTAGGCGGGATGCAGGGCATCAACCCGACTTACTATGAAGCTGCTGAAATTGACGGAGCAAGATGGTGGAAAAGGCTCACAGCAATTACATTGCCACTGCTGTCTCCCGTTACTTTCTTTATTATCATCATTTGTATCATCAATTCATTTCAATTATTCCCCCAGGTCATGGTCATGACAGCTGATGCAGGACCACACGGGGCTACACAAGTGATGGTAGAACGTATATACAAGTACGCCTTCAAGTACTTCAAAATGGGCTATGCGGCAGCTTTTTCTTGGATTTTGTTCGCTATCATATTCTTCTTTACGCTGATTCAGATGAAGCTGCAGGAAAGGTGGGTGCATTATGATGCATAAGGGAGTATTGAAAAAAATACTGTATCATTTTCTTGCATCATTGGTAGCCATCTTAATATTAATTCCCTTTTTATGGATGATCATCACTTCCTTAAAAGAAAAGGGAGCGCTGTTGGTTGTTCCAGTACAATGGATTCCCGATACCATCAGCTTTGATGCTTTTAAAAGAATCTTTACCCTTTTCCCTTTTGCAAGAGCCTCCTTCAATAGTGCCTTTGTTTCGGTGGCTACGACCTTTGTTACCATTCTTTCCGCCACCATGGCTGCTTATGTTTTTGCAAAAATCCCGTTTAAAGGGCGGGAGAATCTTTTTAAGCTATACCTAGCCACCATGATGGTTCCGGGTCAGGTTACCATTATTCCTATATTTTTAGTTCTAAAGGATATAGGACTTGTGAACTCCTTCGCAGGTTTGATCGCTCCGTCCATATTCAATGCTTTTGCGATCTTCATGTTAAGGCAGCAAATTAAAACCATTCCCGATGATTATATTGATGCTGCTGTGATCGATGGAGCGTCTCATATCCATATTTTTAAAAATGTAATTATCCCATTGAGTAAAGCAACCCTGTCCACTCTGACGGTCATAACCTTTATGGGAGTGTGGAATGATTACTTCTGGCCTCTGGTCATATTAAGCGACAAAAAGAAGATGACCCTTCCGCTGGCACTAAGCCAATTGAGCGGCCAATACTCCAGCCAGTATAACGTGCTGATGGCTGGAAGTCTGCTGTCCATGCTGCCGATCATTATAGTTTATACATTGATGCAGAAGAACTTTAAAACAGGGCTTCAACTTGGTGGAATCAAAGGGTAATACATATTATACGGGGAGAAATATATGATGAATTATGAGGAAATCAGAGTCAACGGTAATATGCCTGAAGTTGTTTATAGGAGCCTGGAAGGCATCTTGATAAAGGTGGGTTTTTGTTTTGAAAATGGGTATCTGAAAATACTAAGCAGCATGGAGCCTGTGGATCTGGAAATGCCGGCTCAGGGTGGCTGTGAAAAGTGTGATGCCAATTATTACGAGTATAAAGATGCAGCAACGGGAAACTGCGTGGAAATTCAAACACAACCATTTAAATTTATGGTCAAAGATAGGGACGACAACATCATTTGTGAATCCTTTGACGGAGTGGACGGCTTTCTGGTTATTACAACTGCTGGTCAAAGCTCAGAAAGGAGAATCAGATTAAGCTTTAAAACCGGCAGCCAGCATTATTTCGGATTCGGTGAAAGATACAACCGGTTAAACCAGGTTGGTTTGAATCCGGACATTCTTGTGTTTGAACAGTTTACCAACCAGCAGAAAACAACCTACATGCCCATCCCGTTCTTCTTGACGGAAAAAGGCTATGGCATGTATTTGAACTCCTCTTTTTACATGGCTTACGGGTTATCCTCCCCCTATGAGGATTTGCTTCAGATAGAAGCAAAAGTAAATGATGAAAAACCATATCTAGATTTGTATATATTTTTCGGGCAGCCGAAGGAAGTGATCCGCAGTTTCCTTGGAATCACCGGTTACCCCGTACTTCCCCCTAAATGGTCCTTTGGGCCATGGATGTCCAGCAACCGCTGGAATACCCAGACGGAAACCATCCGGCAGGTGGGGTTGACTCAAAAGTATGAAATACCGGCTACGGTTCTTGTATTGGAGGCGTGGAGCGATGAGGCCACCTTCTACATTTTTAACGATGGGGAATACAAAGTGAATAAAGGGGATCAGGGTTTCAGGTATGAGGAATTCAGTTTTAAAGAAGATGGAAAGTGGCCTGACCCAAAAGGGATGGTAGACTATATCCATGATCACGGCTTGAAGCTGATCCTCTGGCAGATTCCTGTCATAAAACATTTTGAGACGGTAGAAATAGAGCAGCACGCCAGAGATGAAGAATATGCCATAGTAAAAGGATACTGTGTACGTAACGCAGATGGGACACCTTACAGAATCCCTGATAACTGGTTTGCTAGGAGCCTGGTATTGGATTTTACCAATCCGGAGGCCAGAGAATGGTGGTTAGGCAAAAGAAAATATCTGCTGGAGAGCCTGAAAGTAGACGGCTTTAAGACCGACGGCGGTGAGTTTATCCACGATGAGGAAACTTGTTTTCATGATGGTAGAAAAGGGGACGAAATGAGAAATTTCTATCCCGTCAGCTATATATCCGCTTACCATGATTTTATAGGGAAGGAAAGGGTAACCTTCAGCCGGGCGGGATATACCGGGGCTCAGAGGTATCCTCTATACTGGGCCGGCGACCAGGAATCCACCTTTGACGAACTGAAAAGCGTACTGATTGCCGGATTGTCCATCAACCTATCGGGAAATCCATTCTGGAGCTTTGACATTGCAGGCTTTGCAGGGAAAATGCCCACAGCGGAGCTGTATATCCGCTCAACTCAGTTGGCTGCTTTTTGTCCTGTCATGCAGTTCCATTCGGCACCTGCAGAGGGAATGGAAAATAATGACAGGACCCCTTGGAACGTGAGTGAGTATAACAATGACTGGAAAGTACTTGAAATCTACAGAAAATATGCAAATCTGCGCATGTGCCTCCTGCCTTATATCTACAGCGAAGCGGTTCGTGTAGCGGAAAGCGGGGAGCCTTTCATGCGGCATTTGATGATAGACTATCCTGGAGATCCACGGGCTTATGATATCCATGACCAGTATTTGTTCGGAAGAAATCTTTTGATTGCTCCAATAACCGAAGAATGCAGCCGTCAGAGGAGGATTTACCTGCCGGAAGGGGAATGGGTGGATTTCTGGGATGGAACAAAATACTACGGCAGCAGAGATATAAATTACTCCTGTGATATTGACAGAATCCCTGTTTTTATAAAGAATCACTCTGTCCTTCCGCTCAATTTGAATAAAGCCTTTGAGTTGGGAGGAAGTGTGGGAAATAAAACAGACGGATATCAAAACCTGTGCTTTCTAATTACCGGGATTCCGGAGCTAGGCTATGTATTTTCAGATGATCTTGGCAACCGTGTTTTTATGGAAAGCTGTCAAAAGGGTACGGAAGTAAAAATATTAGGGAAAATTAGTAGCATTTACTTATTAAAACCATATTATTATACGATAAATAATTCAGATGAAATAATAAAGCTAAATGACATGGACTGCTGTCTTTCTGAGGTAAGAAACGAGGGTGAGGTCTGTGGGTAAAGCTGTCAAAGGAATCATTTTCGACCTGAACGGAGTGCTGCTTTCGAGGAACTGCATTAAAGCCCGAGTTTGGTGACATATATTGTAAATCCCTTAAAAATCAATACTTTGAGGGCATAATACGCACATAATGTAGTATAGGAAATATAACGTAGTTGAGTAGCCAATAGGGATTCCACCCAAAGGCTTTCGCAGAACGGTGCGGGAAGCTCTCGACTCACACCGCTCCCATTAATACACTTTAAACAATTTCCAGTACTCAAACAAAGTTAGATTAGCACTATAAATCCGAACCAACCTGTCATCCGCTCTTTGCTTGTGTGTTTTCAAGCTTTTGTACTTTCGCCTCACCTATCTGACAATTATTATAATTTGAGTTTCGCACCTTGATAAATCAATCAATAAAAATAGGTAAAGTTATCAGGCGAAAAGTTGTTTTTGGGGATTGCTTTTTTTAGGACCATATTATATCACATATTTCAAGAAAATTGCGCATCTGCAATTTATCAAGCACAGCTGAAGCATCATTTTTTTGATAACTATTTTGAGCCACAGTATGCACCTCGCAAACCAACATTTGCCTGTTATTTACTGTAAATAGTCTCGTTTTAACCTCAATATCCATAAGTACTTTTCAATCTATCCTTTTGAAACACCAAATATGGTATGGCAAAAAAGCTGATGTTCTCGGCTTTTTTTGAATCTATCCCATTTGATATTCTGTGTTTTAAGCCTATGCCGTAAGCTCCAATTTCCACATAAACTTCCTTTCTCTTGCTTCCTTTGGAAAAATCAAAAACCGGCTTTGGCTAACAATCAAATGGAGCCGGATCTTTCTATCGTCCTTCGTCCAGTCTATCCATTTGTCACGTTCTTCCAAAGACCAGGACGATGCCGAAAACTGCATGCATCCGAGTTCTGTCTCCCCTGACTTTACGAAGTATTGAAGCCGGGATCCAAATACCTGTTTATCACCCAGCATTTGATAGTTGTTAATATATGCGCGCCAGCGCTTTAATTCCTCTCTAGGCCTTGCAATTACAAGTCTGATAGGTTCATATTCACTTACTTCTCCTTTTATTTCGCTCGTGTCAAACTGGTATTCTTTCCTCTTTACTCTGCATTGATGACGTCAGACTGACAAAACAATGATTTATAAGTATCACTGAGTTTTTCTGAGTTGCTGCTATAGGAAAATGAACTTGTACACCTTGCATCTGTAAGGCTAAAATAAAAAGGAAGAAAATCTTTGAAAAGTATTTGCTTACGGGAACAGGAATTTGCGTCAGTAAGCGGCTGCTTGATCATACCGACGGTTTGCCCCAACATTTTCGCAAGAGCCGTTCGGATGTTCACTACCGTACCCGGTGACATATTGATTTTATCTCCGCAGAGGCTGTTGATGATCTCCGCAGTCTTAGAGTCTGACACATTACTGTGTTCATTAAGCAATCAAACAAACGAGGTCATGTTCTCACCATATTTGATCGGGGCATTGAACGAGTCTGAAAAGGCTGCCTGAAAAGGTTTATGACATTCCTTTCATTCACCTTTGAAGGCTCGTTCTTCGTTAACATGCAAAACCTTTCGTTTTTTTACCACTGCTTTCATTGGTTTTCCTATGGATTCATTCACACAGTTCTGACTGATAGTCGGAAACCAGCGGGTAAAGATATACCCCCTTCAACGGCAAAATGGCATGGTGACGACCGCCATCACGTCCACGCACCGTTGTACTGCCAACATATCTCCAATTGGCCGCTTTGCAGCACATAACTTTTGAATCGCTCAGTCTCCACAAATGTTTCAAGCAGATACACCGGGTGACCATATTTTTGTTCCCAATCGGCACTGATCCGCCTGGATATGAGCGAGAGGATATGGCTTGCCAGACGCGGGACAATCGCAAGGCAACACAAGAAACCTGACGTTATTGGTCATCATGTTAAGGTTGTGTTTGCGCTGCTCCTTTCCCCAGCCAATCCATGCATCCCGTTCTTTACATGCCCAAGCGGCAGAACCAAACAACAGACATGACAAAACCACCCCTTCGCAGCTGTATATCATGTAAGCCATACACTCGCCAATATACCGGTCAAATCCGAGATAATGGTACTGATCAATGTATGACTTGAACCGTAAAAAAAGATTACCGACCTCTCGTGGTGCTGACTGGGGTTTTGGCAGTACGATCTTACCTGCCTTCTCTAAGGCAAGCAGAACATCCCGGTATGACATATCTTTTGTCTGACCGTTTGCGCCACGCCAGTTCCACATCTCACACAGCAGCACTGATAGCTTGCTTCGCCCCATACCCGGATTGTCTTCTATCAGCCTTTGAATATCTTCAAATTTTTCTTTTGTTATTTTTGGTCTATTAAATTTACTCATACTGAATATATTCGAAACAAACTTTTTGAGCCTTGCTTTTTTAGGACTATATTATATCATCCTCCGTTTGACAGCCCAAAAAGAAAAAAGCCCTCAAACCCCCTTTAATTAGAGAGTTTGCGGGCTTAGTAGTTTGTCAGGAAAACCTAGCATAATTCGCTTGTTTTCGATGATGCCAAAATATTTTTTATCTCATTAAGGCGAAGCCTTTTGTTGGTAAAATCGAAGCATGTATAGGAACTTGCTTTTGTTGTATCTGATGTAATATGTGGATAATAGAATTAACCGTATCAAAAGTGCGCAGTACCAAAAAAACA
>CAYGHY010000019.1:0-21813 GCA_964349435.1 uncultured Oscillospiraceae bacterium | reverse complement strand
ATTTTATTAAACACAGATTATATTACTCCCGGCGCTTAGTATTTGCTCCCGTGTTTCATTAGATAGGGAGGTATCTGATATAATTGTAGAGACGCGCTTCAAGGGTGCATAGGAAACAAAGGAACGCATGGCAAATTTATCTGAGGTTGCCAGAACATAAGTAGATGTTGAATGGGATATAGCCAGCTCGTCAAGCCTGGCAGTGTCGGTATCCATTGCCATCAAGCCGTTTAACAGGCTCAGGCCGTCCACGCCTAAGAAACATTTTTCAAACTGCAGATTCTTTAGAAATTTCTCACTCATATATCCGGCTACGTCTCTGCGCTTTGATCTGAACTGTCCTCCCAGCAGCATAACAGTACAGCAGTCCGCCATGGCTTCTGCATTAGCAACGGAATTGGTGGTCACGATAATATCTCTTATCTCACCGGCCTTGATTCTTTTTACAAGAGAAGTTGTCATATGAAATATAGTTGTTCCTCCCGAGATATACAACAAATCGCAGTTTTCAATCAGGGAAGCTGCATATTGCCCTATCCGCTGCTTTTCGTCATACATTTTTTGCTCAACTTCATTGTAGCTGTACTCGGTAAAAGAAGATTGCGGCTGCTGTATTCCGCCAAATCTGCGGATAATTTTTTTCTCCTTTTCCATTTCTCTGAACATCCGCCTGGCGGTTGCCTCTGATATTGCCAGTAAAGAAACCACCTCTTTTATATTCAGCCTTCCTGATTTGCTCAGTGTATTCAATAGAATAGCTTCACGCTGCTTTGCCTTTTTCACATTTTCCCACATTCTGCCGCTGCTTTCGGCTAATTATTTTACATAATGCATATTGTTATAATATAATAATGAACAAAAAAATCATAATTGTCAATAATAAATATTATTGAACCAATCAAAAATGAGTGAAGCGGTCAAAACATAAGACAAATAAGGTGAATACAATCAAATATCACCTTAACAAATTATAACATTAATCGATTCAATCAAAAAAATGTTGACAAGTAAATAAAAGTAGAGTATTATACTAAATATAAATCGTGCTGGTATCTGTGAGACAACGTAATAATATACGTTATGGGGATTTTATCCGGTTTTATTGGAAACTATTAACGGTACTTGTTTTAGAGTAAAGGCATTTACATATGATTATATCAATCATTTTGCTTGACTACAATGTAAAACATTGACAAGGAGGTTCAGGAATGTTAAAGGCCAGAATGCCGAAAATAGGCCTTTTGGGGCTAATATCAGATGGTTACGAATCGACTTTTCCCGGAATAATTGAAAGACAGACAAAATATGCCAATGAATTGGTGCAGGCTCTTTCTAAGGTAGCAGAGGTGCATTTTAATGGCCCCGGATTGAATCGGGGCAGTATTGAGCGGCGCATGGAGGAATACAACGAGCAGGGTATGGACGGCATACTTATTGTACTCCTTGCATATTCGCAGGGAGCGTGGCTGATGCATGCGCTTCAGGACAACAAGCTTCCCATTGCGTTGGCGGTAGTCCAGCCGGATCAGGAAGTGCTTGACGACTGGGAAGAACTTGATTTGACAGTAAATCAGGGTATTCATGGTGCACAGGACAACGCCAATGTTATTGTGCGTTCCGGAATTAAATGCCAATTTTTTGCAGGCAACAGGCATGAACAGCGTTTTATCGATTTTTTTGAGAATTTCGCGAAGGCTTGTTACGCTAGAACCAGACTCAGAAGCATGCGTACTGCAGTAATAGGGCGTATGTGCGGTATGGGTGATATTTTGACTGACGACTTTGCATTCTTACGGAAAATCGGCCCCGAAATTTGTCATGATACAATTGGCAGTGTTTTTAACTGCATGGGAAAAATTACGGAACACGAAATAAATTCCCGGATTGCAATGGATTATGAGACATTTGATGTTGACTCCAAGCTTTCGCTTGCAAGCCATTATGAGGCGGTCAGGATTTACCTCGGGTTTAGAAAGTATCTGCAGGATAAAGGGTTTGATGCATTCACCGCACATTTTGATATCTTCGGAGATGACGGCAGGTTTAAGCAGCTTCCGCTGTATGCAGCTTCAAACCTGCTGGCCGAAGGTTATGGCTATGCGGCGGAAGGCGATTTCATGTGTGCGTCGATGGTGTCTGCAGCACATGCTATTGGTAATAATGATGCTAATTTTACTGAAATGTACACAATGGATTTTGTAAAGAATGCGATTATTTTTTGCCACGCAGGGGAGGGAAACTGGGCTACCTGCCGTAAGGACATGAAGCCGAGGCTTATCGACAGATACCTTGGCGAAGGCGGCCTGGACAATCCACCAACACATATATTCACTCCGCAGTACGGTCCGGCAACATTAACCTCCCTTGCGGCAATTGATGGAAGCAGATTCAAGCTTGTTTTAGCCAAGGGTAAAATACTGCCCAAATCCGATTTGAGTCGTTGCGAGATGCCGTACATATTTTTCAGTCCCGATAATGGCATAGAGAGCTGTGTTGAGGGGTGGCTCAAACATGGCGGCACCCACCATGAGGTCATAAGCTTGGGGGATGTTTCGAACAGATGGAGAATGCTGTGCGATATGCTCGGCATTGAGTATATTGAAGTATAAGGCACATTAAACTGGTAGTTATTTCAATAACTATAAATCTATTATTAAAAACAGGAGGAGAAAAAATGAACACGAAGAAAATGCTTGCAGTATTATTATCTGTTATTGTCTTGGTGTTGTCCTTCGCAGGCTGCGGGATATCTTCAAACAAACCGGAGCCGGAACCGTCAAAGGAACCGGCTGCAACAGCAGCAGAAGAAACCAAGGCAGAGGCTCCAAAATCAGTAGTCCGTACGGCTGCTGATCGCGCTGATGTAACAGGAGCTACAGAATCCATCACACCAAAGGATTTTCCAAAGGCTTTTCTTCCGGGAATCGAGGATGTGGGCGCTATTCCTCTGAAGAAATACAAGATTGCTATTTCCAATGGCGACATGGCTAATGAATGGCGCCGTACCTTCTGGGATGACATGATGGCTTTTGGCAATAAATACAAGGAGAAATACGGTATAGAGATTATTTCAGCCAATTCCGGCAACAATTCTACAAAACAGCTTCAGGACATCCAGAGTCTTCTTGCGCAAAAGCCCGACATGCTTATAATGGCGCCAAACGAGTCAGGTCCGCTTAGCGCAGTAGTCGATCTTTGCGAAAAGGCCGGTGTTTCACTGATTACTGTTGACCGTACGGTTGACAAGAAGCCCGGCGAAGGCAAGTATATAAGCGCTATTCAGTCGGATGGATACTCAAATGGAGTGGCAAATGGCATCAGCCTTGTTAATAAGCTTACTAAAAAATATGGCGAGCCAAAGGGGCGCGTAGCAGAGATAGCGGGCGTTCTCGGTTCCAGTGTTGCACAGATGCGCTCAATGGGTATGCGACGTGTTTTGGCAGACTACCCCAATATTAAAATTGTAACCGTACGTCCAGGCGAATTCGACAGACAGACAAGCTTCAAAGCAGCACAGGATATACTTACGGTTAATAAAAAGGGAGAGCTTGATGCAATTATGGGTTCGTGCGACACAAGCTCCATCGCTGCCATTGAAGCGATTAAATCTGCAGGCCGTACCGAACTTCTGGGTTATATATGGGGCGTAGACGGAACAATCGAAGCTTTTGATGCCATAGCTAAAGGCGAAATGGAAGAAACAAATGAATGCCCGCCTTATTTCGGAATGATAGCATTTGAGTACGCCATACAATATCTTAACGGTAAGGATATTCCGGCAATAGTGCCGACACCGCAGCGTGACTTTGCAATGGATACACCAGCAAAGGCTGATTTTATGAAGATATTGATTGAAAAAGCCAAGGAGCAGAAGCTTGTATTCGCATCTTCAAGCCTTGGTGGCTATGATGTTCTGGTTCCGGCAGATATGGAAATGTTTAAAAAGTATTATCCTAAGCCATATTGGGAGCAGCCGGCTGCTTACCTGGAGGAATTCAAGCCTTATACCGAAGCAAAATAATAGAACAAAAGATGATGTCCTGCGGGGGATGGTTTCTCCCGCAGGATATTGACCGCATTATTAATGGGGTGAAAAACATGGATCTGCTTGAGCTCAAAGGAATAGATATTTCTTTTTCTGGTATTCAGATACTTTTTAATGTGGATTTTCATTTGCAGTCTACAGAGATTCATTGTATTTGCGGGGAAAACGGAGCCGGGAAAAGTACGCTCGTCAAAATTTTAACCGGCATATATTCTCACTACACAGGGGAAATAAAGGTTTGCAGTAAACCGGTCGTGATACAGAATCCAAGAATTGCACGGCAGCTTGGTATTTATGCGGTACAGCAGCACCGTGACCTCGTGCCTACTTTGAATGCGGTCGAAAATATATTTATGGGCAATGAAATTTTTAAGAAGGGAAGAGGCAAGCAGCTGTTGGATTTTGCTAAAATGCGGGAACGATCCGAACAGCTGGTTTCTAAATTCGGCATAAGTATTGATTTGGATGTGGCGGTAGGGAGCCTTAAAGTATCTGAGCAGTGCATTATTGCTATATGCAAAGCTCTGGCGGCCGAATCGCGCATTCTGATTATTGATGAGGCGTCTGCTCCTCTGGATAATGCGGAGCGTCAGATTCTGTATACTACTCTGCGTATGCTGCGTGATGAGGGAAAGGGTATTATTTACATAACACATCATCTTGAAGAGGTTTTTAATATAGGGGACAGAATAACCGTACTGCGCAATGGCGAAAATGTAATTACAGCCCGCACCAGCGAGCTTAATAAAGAGTCTCTTATCCATGCTATGACAGGCGACGCAAAGATTTATGACCGCAGGTTTACTTCCATGTCGAATAAGAATAGCGAGACACCGGTGATTACTTTTGATTCCGTCAGCAGCAAATTTCTGAAGGAAATAAATTTCAGGGTTTTCAAAGGTGAAATTGTAGGTTTTGCCGGTCTTGAAGGTTCGCATAAGCATGAAATAGCAAGAACTGCCCTTGGGTTGGAAAAATACAGCAAAGGCAGTATTGTATACAATGGAAAGGCTATCAATATCCGGCATCCTATTGATGCTATCAGAGCCGGTATAGGGCTGGTCCCGACCGACAGGAAGAATGCCGGGCTCATTACCTGCAGAAGTGTTGCAGAAAATATCATTCTATCTTCGATGAACCGATTTAAAATGAATATATTAAATTCAAAATGGATACGTGAAGCCGTAACAAAGAATATACGGAGCTTGGGGATAAAGACATCAGGTATGGGGCAGCTTGTGGAATATCTGAGCGGTGGGAATCAACAAAAAGTGCTGATTTCCAAGTGGCTTGAAGCAAAGGTGGATTTGCTTTTCCTGATTGAGCCGACAGAAGGGATCGATGTCGGTGCCCGTTCCGACCTGTACAAAATATTCCGGGAGCTTTCATCCCGGGGTAAGACATTAATAATTTTTACAAGTGACATTGATGAGCTAATGGTGCTTTCAGATAGAATTTATGCTATGGTGAACGGAAGAATAATCAGAGAATTTGATGATGTGAATAAGGCGGACAAACAGACCATCCTTACCGCCATACTTACAAAGTATAAGTCCGAAGAGGCAGGGTGACTACCATGAACAGGCTAAAGACTTTTTTCTCGCAATATAATCTTATTTTTGTTGCGCTTCTGGTGTTTTTAAGCTGCGTTATGATAAACAGCAGCTTTATAAGTCAATTTAGCATAATGGCGCTTTTGCAGGACGTAGCGATTTTTGGCTTCCTGCTTTTGGGTGGCGCTCTGGTGGTTTTGGCAGGCGGGATCGATCTTTCTGTCGGGAATATGGCCAGTATGTCTTCCGTACTCGCAGCATGGGTCATGATGGGCCTCAATTCGGCCAAGGTCCCTCAGGGAGTCAATCTTATATTATCTACCGCAATACCGGTTTTAGTATGCGGTATTATGGGTCTGCTTACGGGCTTGAGTGTTACAAAACTGAAAATTCCCCCTTTGATTGCGACTCTGGGAATGATGTGGATTGTAAAAGGTATTGGGTATTATTTTCTGAGAGGCGTACCAACGCCATATCCTGTTAAGGCTTTCGGAGTTATTTTCTCAGGCGGGTTTTCTTTTATACCATATTCCATAATTTACTTTTTGGTCGCGTTAATTATTATTGGCACCGCTCTCAGAAAATGCAAGTGGGGGCGTTCAGTTTATGCTATTGGAGGAAATGAATACGCAGCTTATATATCCGGTATAAAAACTGATAAAATAAAATGCAGCGTATATATGATTTCCGGCTTATTTGCCGGCTTTGCAGGAATTCTTGTAGGCACATACAGTACTGTAGGCTATCCGCGGGCTTGTGACGGTTATGAGCTATATGTAATAGCCGCAGTTGTTATGGGAGGCATCGCACTAACCGGAGGCACCGGAAACATATGGAATGCGGCTCTCGGAATACTTGTTCTGAGGCTTCTGAACAAACTTGTGCTTTTTGGCGGGCAGTCCGGCTATATGGAAGGTATGATAATTGGCAGCATCATTATCGTAATGCTTATCATCAATTCCAAGCAAGGCAAGTTTGAGCTAAAAAAAATGTTGGGGAGGTAACGGAAAGATGATGCAGACAAAACGCTTGCCCAATATTGGAGGCGGCAGTGACAGAGCAAAGATAGTTCCTATGCAGTTAGTCAGAAAATATAATGTTATTATAACTCTTTCCTTTCTGGTTCTACTTGCCACATGGGCTACAAAAGGATTGTTTTTAGATTCGGGCAATCTGCTGAATGTGGGCGAGCGTGCTTCAATAGTGGGGATTGTGGCTTTGGGTCAGATGTTTGTAATTCTTACCGGCGGCATAGACCTTTCAGTCGGCGGTATTATGGCGCTTTCATTCATTGTTATCAGCCGGGCTCCTGATGCCGGAGTTCCTGTGGCTGTTGCAATTGTTCTTACATTGTGTACGGGAACCCTTGCCGGATTGATAAACGGTTTAATTGTTTCCAAGACAAAAGTAGCACCCTTTATGGTTACCATGGGCACCATGCTGTTTTTTTCATCATTGGCGCTCTATCTTACAGGCTCAAATCAGTTGTATTATGACAAGCTGCAGAAACTTTTCAATGAGGGTCTACAGCTGGGCATACTTGGTTCTAGACTTCTTCCGACAGTCACATGGCTTATTGCCTCCGTTGCAGTTATTTTTATACTGCAAAAGACAAGATATGGGAAGAACTTATATGCAGTAGGGGGAAAAGAGCTGGCGGCAAAATTGTCAGGCATAAATACCGTGAAAACAAAGATCTGTGTTTATGCTTCAAGCGGCTTGTTAAGCTCTATGGCTGCAATAGTTCTGGCATACCGTCTGAGCGCATCCAATCCTGACGCCGGCATGAGTCTGCAGCTTGAATCTATTGCAGCAGTTATAGTCGGGGGTGCAAATATAAACGGAGGGGAAGGCTCAGTTTACGGAACACTGCTGGGAGCGATAATAATGGCAGGACTTGTAAACCTGCTTAATCTAATAAATGCAGACCCTTTTATACAGGATGCGATTAAAGGCTTGATGCTTATAGCATTTGTGTTCCTGATAGGAGTGGTCACGCACAGGAAATGACAAATATATGTTGCGGAAAAAACAAAAATACGTCTGGGGAGACAGGAAAAAATGTATACCGGGTTTAAGATTCGACCGCCTTTTTTTGAAATTGGCCCCAAAGCTTATATTTACGGCAGAGCTGCATTAGAGCTTGCCAAAAAAGCGGATGAAGTTGGATACAAGTATAATGTACAGATAATATATACTCCCCAATATGTTGATATATATGAAATTGCAAGGGCAACAAAGCACATTTTCGTCTTTGCACAGCATATGGATTCGCTTGAAATAGGGAAGGGGATTGGTTCCGTGCTTCCTGAGGCTATAAAAGAAGCAGGAGCCTCCGGAGTTTTACTTAATCATGCGGAGAAACGGCTGACTTTAAGTGAGATAAACAGATCAATAAAGCGGGCCGACGAGGTAGGACTTGCCACGCTGGTCTGTGCGGATACACCGGAGGAGGCGGCAGCAATAGCACACCTGGGTCCGAATATAATTTTGGCGGAGCCTCCGTCACTAATTGGCGCAAATCAAGGCGGCATAGGTGAACGAAGCTATGTTAGGGATATAAATAATATTGTTAAAGCAATTAACCCAGATATATATATTTTACATGGAGCAGGCATTGTTACCGGGAAAGATGTATATGACATTATAATGTTAGGAGCGGAAGCAACAGGATGTACAAGCGGGATTATAAGAGCCGAAGATCCGTACGCCGCACTTGAGGAAATGATAAGCTCAGTGCGGAGGGCATGGAATGATACTATAAACAATTCCAAAAGGGGGACATAAGTATGGCAGCATATCATGAGGTGTTTAAAATCCAGTCAGATACAAGACCGACCTTCCACGATGTTACAGATGAAGTGCTTAGAATCATTGAAAGAGCTGGAATTAAAGATGGGATTCTGCTTGTATATTCGCAGCATACTACCTGCAGCGTGTTTATACAGGAAGAATCACACGATAAGAATTTTCACGGAACAGATTTTCTGAATCAGGATTTACTAAATGCCCTGGCAGAGGTATTTCCGTCGTGCATGACTGAAGGCCGGTACATGCACCCGGGGCCGAAGCACATAGAGGTTGCCCGCAGTATCGGTGAGGAGGCGTATTGGAGTCTTAATACCGATGGGCATTTAAGATCGGTCCTTATGGGGCGTTCAGCAGCCATCCCTATAGTTAACGGTAAGGCGGAGCTTGGCCAGTTTGGCAGAATATTTTTTGCCGACTTCGACCAGATTCGCGCAAGAGAGAGAAATGTAAGAGTGCAAATTGTTGGGTAAGTTGCTTTTTATTCAGATTAAATACGGAAACTCAGGAGGTAATATTTATGACAGGAAAAGAAATAAGGCTGGGCAAATTATTCAGCAATGGAAGTCCGGTAATCATAGCAGCAGATCATGGCAGCTATATGGGCCCGTTTGATGGTATTAAGAATTTACGCAAAGAAATAATGAGTTTCAAAAATGCGGATGCCTTTTTGGTTATGCCTGGAATGGCCAAGCAGTGCAGGGATTTTTTCAGCCTTAAGAGCTCACCGCTTTGCATAGTCAGGCTGAACTGGGCCTCTCACTACTGTAAGCCGCATTTTCATATTTACGATAGGGGGTACAATGAGAAAATCTGCAGTGTAGAATACGCAGTGTCACTCGGGGCGGATATAGTAATTGTTTCGCTTTTACTTGGTACAGACGAGGTGGCAAACACACGTAATATTACGCAATTCGGGGAACTGGTATCTGAAGCGGATAAGTTGGGCATGCCTGTTATCGGTGAGTATATACCGATGGGCGGAATAGACCGCTATAAGGGAGGACTTGAGAATCTTCTCTTGGGAACGCGTGCATGTGCCGAACTGGGGGCTGATCTTATAAAGACGGTATATGTTGAAGAATTCAATCAGGTTACGCAGTCTTCCGTTGTGCCGACACTTGCATTGGGCGGAGGTTTAACTGACAAGCCGGCGGAAGCATTTGATATAGCTGTGGAAGCAATGAAAAAGGGAGCCGCAGGCGTTGTGTTCGGGCGTAATGTTATTTGCGCAAAGGCTCCGGAGAGCTACCTCAGCTCTCTTATTGAGGTTGTCAAACACGGAATGCCCTCAAAAGAGGCTGAAGAACTATATTTTAAGGCATTAGAATCAAAATGAAAGTGTTCCCGGGTATAGCGCGAGCAGGTCAGTCCCGGGCAGCTCTGCGGATAGTTCCGGTGCACATGGCAGATTTAAGGCACTGGCGGTTTGACGGCGTGTAGGGGAGTATTGTATACTGAATGGCATGCGGAAAGGAAGTGTTTATGAAATATCTGCTTACGCTTGATGTAGGCACTACTGCCGTTAAGGTAGGGATCATTTCCCAAGTGCTTGACCCTTTGGTTTTTATAGTAAAGGAATATATGCTTTTTTCTCCGGAAAAAGGAATAGTGGAGTTGAATCCGGAGGTATATTGGAAATCCGCGACGGAAGCCATCAAAGAGGCTTTGGCGTCCGCTGGGATAAAGGGTTCTGAGATAGCTGCCATAACTTGTACAACACAGGGAGAAACCATTATTCCTGTTGATATTGAAGGGAATCCGCTGTACAACGCAATAGTTTGGCTTGATTCGAGAGCGAAGGAGGAAGCGGATTATATATCGGGAGAGTATACTAACGCCGACTTTTACAAGGTGACAGGCGTTCCTGAGATTTCACCGCTTTGTCCTATTGCAAAAATACTATGGTTTAAAAACAAAAAGCCGGAAATCTATAATAGCACTTATAAATTTTTGCTTTTAGAGGACTATTTAGTAATGAAGCTGACGGGGCGCTTTGTTTCAAATGCTGCTATTATGTGCACTACGGGATACTTTGATATTATTTTAAATGTGCTTTGGGAGGATATGCTTGCCTACTGTGGCATTGATCAGCATAAATTCTGTGAAGTATTGCCGTCAGGCGTCAAGGCGGGCGAGCTCACAAAACACGCCGCTGTGGAAACCGGCTTGCCCGAGGGGATATTCGTAGCTACGGGTGCAATGGATCAGGTAGCTTCTGCCATTGGCTCAGGCAACATAAAGGACGGCATCGTAACGGAAACCACCGGTACAGCCCAGGTGACCGCTGCAACCTGCGGCATTCCGGATTTGAGCCGATGGACGCCTGTTACCATATACTCTCATGCAATAAAGGACAAATATTTGCTGATTAACATAAGCCAGACAGCCGGTATTATCCTGAAATGGTTCAGAGACGAATTCTGCAGAGATATTGTTGAGAAGGAGGAAAGCGTCTTTGCCCAAATGGACGAAATAGCCGAAGGGATTGCTCCGTTATCAAACGGCCTTTTGCTTTTCCCGCACTTCACCGGAATGCAGATACCACGGATGGATCCCAATACCAGAGGTGTATTTTTTGGCATTGGACTGGATACGGGCAGAGGACATTTCATACGTTCGATAATGGAGGCTGTCGGCTATATGCTGCGTGAGAATATTGAAGCACTTGAAGAACTCGGAGTAAGACCTAAGTCCATTTATTCTCTGGGGGGCGCATCCAAAAGTAAGATCTGGAGCAGGATAAAGGCTGATATATGCGATATGGAAATATTTTTAATGGACAGGGAAGAATCTACGTCTATTGGCGCGGCAATTCTGGGAGGGGTGGCCTGCGGCTTGATTAGCGATGTTGAAAGCGCTTGCCGGCTGCTTGGTGTGAAGGGCAGTATAAAACCCGTGCAGGAGAACACTATAATTTACAATGAAGGATACAAAAGGTACAAGAACCTGTATGACTGCTTCAAGGAATTATTTTAAAGATTAGGATAAACTTATTAAAGGAGAATTGAGCGATGTCTAAGATCAAATGCAGCCAGATAGAAAATTACAAAGGGCTGGGGAAAGCGCTGAAGCTTAGCAGCCCAAAGCTGGAGATAGTAGTAACTCTGGATATTGGCCCGAGGATAATGCATTTCTCAAAACCCGGACAGGAAAACATTCTGGAGGATGAGGCGGTGCTGAGTGAAAAGCTGCCGGATGGGAAAACATGGAGCATATATGGAGGCCACAGGGTCTGGCACAGTCCTGAGGCATATCCGCGGAGCTACATGCCGGACAGCAGTCCGCTGGCAGGCTATGAAATACTAGACGATGGTATAATTATGCACCAAAAACAGGAGGAATGGACACAAATCACTAAAAGCATGGAAGTGCGTTTCCTTGAAGAGTCTATAAAAATTTTCAACCGCATTAAAAATAATGGCGCCTGGCCTGTTGAAGCTGCCGTATGGTCATTGACGGTTGGGTCAAGAGGAGGGCGAGAGGTATGTCCCGTAGTGCAAAGAAACACCGGCCTTCTGCCAAATACACATTATGTAAGCTGGCCTTACTCAAAACTTAATGACAGACGTGTTTATTGGGGGCAAAAATATATTGTTGTTGAAAACGATCCCGATGACAAGACTGCTTTTAAATTCGGCTATCCCAATGAATATGGCTGGATTGCATACTTTAACAAAGGAATGTGTTTTATTAAGAAATTTACACATCAAAAAGGAGCAAATTATCCCGATTCCGGCTGCAGTTGGGAAACATATACGTCTTACTGGGGTATTGAGCTTGAGTCACTTTCGCCGTTAAGCATATTAAAACCGGGGATGATTGCAGAGCATGTAGACGAGTGGTATCTATATGACTGCCCGGTGCGTCCGCAAATAGATGAGGAGCAAATCGATGCGGTATTATCAACCATAGCTGAAGCATCCGGCATAGAGCTGCCCATAATAAATGAAAGCGGCTGGGATCCGACCTACGAAGGTTGATGAGTTTGCGAAATCTACAACCGATTGAGGGATACGAACAAACTTATCCCATCTGAAAAACGACAATATTTCAAAGTGCACATGTATTTACAAAGCTGACTTGCATTGCAGCCTGCAGATACTCATCTCAAGCACAACTGAGCCAGGACCGCAGGTCTGTTTGCATGCTTAATTTTAGTTGCTGCAAATTTTACTAAAACTGACTTATATCAAATTTAAAGGGCACGGGTGGTTCTGTGCCCTTTACAACCATATTTTTTTGTGGAGCAACTAAAATGGAAGAATGGATTGATAAAGAAGTTCATGCGGTAATTGAATGCGGTTTCGATGAAATTACAGGAAATTCACGCCCCATCATTGCCATAGGGGATAAGAAACTTTCCTGGGAAGAATTTGGAGATGAGGTTATAACTTCGAAGGCTGGACATTTGACTTTAAATTTTCCTCGTTATTTATGCCGCCTGAAGGCTAGCATGGCTAAAAACTACCGATTCCCTGAAGTATTTCCTGTCCCGTAACATTACTATGCTTGGATACCATCAGCTCAAAACAATTTCAAATACCAAAACAATTAGTACCGGAAGCATGGAAACTGGTAAAAGCTAATGCTGGGCCTGGTTTATACTGCTAATCCAACTTTGTTTGAGTACTGGAAATTGTTTAAAGTGTATTAACGGGAGCGGTGTGAGTCGAGAGATTCCCGCACCGTTCTGCGAGAGCTTGAGGGTGAAATTCCCTCGGGCTGCTCAAATCTATCTTTGCGTCACTGCCTTTAAACAGTATTGCCCTTGTCATCCAATATTCACTTCATGTATTCATGTCATAATAAGCGGCATAGGGGACAAAAATATAATTTTGTCGAATTATCACTGTATGTTTCTGAAAGAAAAATAACCGTCGCGCTGGATTATTCTTCTATTATTCGACGATATATGTTATCATTTAGTTTGCAATATAAAAAATATTAGGAATTGCATCTCAGAATCTTAGATAAATTCGATATGTAAGATATAAACAGTTATAAGGTGGTGAAAAGATGGGGCTTAATGATAACCAGCGTCGTGCCATTGAAAAGTATTATCAAGAAATGTTTTATCCATTGTCGGCTTATGCTAAAAGCGCACTGAATGAACGCACACTGGCAGAAGAAGCTGTACAGGACACATTCAGAATTGCGTGCGCAAAGGCCGACGATATTTTGTCCAGTCCCAATCCAAAGGGCTGGCTGTTAAATACTCTAAAGAATGTTGTTCATAACACTGTTCGCAGCCGTGCATATCTCAACAGAATTCTGGTTACCTGTATAGATTTTGATGAAAACATATTATCAGGAGATGCCGATACTCCCGATCTTGACTGTATGTACTCCGACTTGGCTGATAATGAAGACTATAAATTGCTTAAAAAGATTGCATTGGACAGATATTCAATGCTGGAAGCGGCACAGGAGCTCGGAATATCCGTTGAGGCATGCAAAAAGCGAGTTCAACGCGCAAAAAAGAAGTTGAAAAAACATTTTGGAAAATATAATTAATATTCTTGTCCCCAAAACCTTATCTGAATACATATACCAAATGAAGGGGGTTTACTTCGATGCCTGAGTCTAATGGAAATAACCAACGGGATTATTCAAAATTTGACAACATGAGTACAGAAATGCTGGAAGATATACTTCGGGCTGATTCTCAGTTGCCGGATGGCGAAAATTCTGATATGGATGCTATTTTATATATTATGGAGGTGATTGCAAAACGGGAAAAAGAACACCCAACCGGTAAATTCACAGACGTTTATGCGGCATGGGCATCATTCGGCGAGAATTACATGCCATATACCGAGGATGATAAATCTCTTTACAACTATGAAGATATGGAAGAAACAGGCATCAGGCATACGCGCTCACAATACCCCTCTCATCCACTCAAAAAACGCAGGTTAATGCGCGTCGCTTGCATAGCAGCGGCGGTAACCGTGCTGCTTCTGGCCGGTACAGTGACCGCAAGCGCCCTTGGATTTGACTTGTGGGGAGCCGTTGCGAAGTGGACGAACGATACATTTGGATTTAAAAGCACCACATCTGATTTCCAGGAATCGCTAAATTCACACGATTCAAACGGTGAAGGTAAATACAGTAGCTTGCAAGAAGCTCTTGATAACTATGACATTACAGCTAAGCTTGCACCCACCTGGTTTCCGGGCAAATATTTACTCAAAGATATAGAAATTAACCAAACTCCAACGCAAACGACCTTTTATTCCAATTTCGTTCTAGACAACAATGAAATTGTTGTTTTAGTTACTGCACTCAATGAACCATCCACCCGTACATACGAAAAAGATGATGGAAATGTTACTGTATATTCATCAAATGGGGCTATGTACTATGTTATGTCAAATCTTGGCCAAACAAGAATAGTTTGGAATACAGGGAATTATGAGTGTTCAATAATGGGCAACTTCACACTCGATGAAGCCAAGAAAATGATAGATTCAATATACGAGAGGATATTAACATGAAGAAAATGTTCACAAGTGCTCTGGCAGTTTTTTTAGTTTTCTCTATTTGTATTGCGCCTGTTGCAAATGCGGCAACCGTATCTCCTAAAGCTAGCCAGTATCTAGATAGCTATAGTGCTTATATTTATCCTTCTGGCAGCGGAAATATGTCGATTTATTTTGATGTCTCCGGTGTTGGGACGATGGACGAAATCGGAGCATTAAGCATACGCCTGCAACAGAAGCCCAGCGGCTCTTCAACATGGACCACTGTTAAATCATATAGCCATACGAATTATACAAATATGCTTGGATACAATAAATTCTATTATGGTTCGAGCGTCAGCTATTCCGGAATCAGTGGCTATTCCTACAGAGCTTATATCACCGTATGGGCTGGAAAAAACGGTAGTGGAGATTCACGCGACATACTGACAGCGGCGGTTACCGCTTAACCTCGTTACCATTGCCATCATATTTATAATATAAAGTTCAGCACTGCTCTGATTAAGATGAAGCGTAAAACAACACTTTACAAGAAAGATCAAACGAAAGAATTAAAACCATCGAAAGGAAGGAACTCAAATGAAAAAATCAATTACGCGTATTTTATCAACATCACTTCTCTTAGTAGTAATGTTGACACTGTCCATCGTGCCCGCTTTCGCATCATATGTTGAATCAAAGGAATCAACGATTGAGCATAATGATAAAACTCAGAATGACGTTATTGCGCAGGCAACCAAATGGCTTGAAAAAAATTACGGGGATTTCTATGAATTGCGGAACGTACATGCTGATGTTGCAAGGGTATTTGAGAACGACACAGAAACTCGCTATACGGTTGCAATGACATGTGAGACTATGTTAAAGTTCGATAGTGTGAAGGATCTGCCATTTGTCAAAGGTCTTGAGTCGGCGCTAGTTGAAAGGAATCTTCAGGCATGCGAAAAGATCGCTCTTGATACTTATATTGGTAATATTGACGCCAACATCGGCGAGTACCGCGACCTTGCTGTTGACGTGGTAATCGAAATCAGCAAGGAAGACAATACCGCTCCGTGGGTTATGTACTTCCAAGATGGCATGGAGACGACACTGTACGCAATCGACATGCTGGCACTTGATGCTAAGCAGATGTATGATGCGGGACAAAGCGCTGCTAATAATATCTTGGAGTCATCTTCTAAATCCGCTAATCGCGGATACACGAATTATGATCGTATAGCCGCTCGCGATTATGCGTTAGCTTGGTCATCAAACCCAACCAGTTGCTATGACTGTGGAACGTCGTGCCAGATTTTGCAAAACCGAACACTGTGGAACAACACGGTATATCCATATCACTCTCTATTCATGCATAACGATTGCGCCAATTTTGTGTCACAGGCGATGTCGGCAGGTGGTCTCCCTGAGAGTGGCACATGGTTTCGCACGAAAAATGTAAGTACCCAATCTTGGGGTGCGGCTTGGACCTCAGTTAGTTCTATGAAAGCATTCATGACTGATAGCAGTCGAAAGTACTGGGATGCCAGCACCTTTGCCGCAGCAAATGCGGGTAATATTTTATTAACATCCAGCAGTCACGTAACTATGATTACACTCAACGACACAGTCACGCACAGATTTACGGGACACACAAACGATAGAAAAGATTATGTTTTCAGTAATAACAGCGCTTACCAGTATTACACGATAAAAACAACTTAACAACCGAGCGTTTCTGTGGGACGCGTCATAAACAGACGCGTCCCACACAAAAATAAATATGAAGAAGGTGCGAGCATGAAAAGAATAGTGGTTTTTCTTTTTGCGTTCATATTGTTGTGTGGGGGTTCTGGGTGCATTAGAAATTCTTCCTCAGACGACAACAATGGGAATGTGGCAGCTATTGACTTAGTGGTGTATCAGGCTGATGCTGTAGGCGATATTAGTGCCCATAAACTATCGGTAAACGTGGTAGACTCGTCTATTGAACTATCGCCGGAAGTGCTGTTCAAAGTCTCTGGTGACATGGGATGGCAGGACAGGATTTTTCCATTGAGTTTCTCCGGCAAGTCATTGGTGCTACCATACGCGCCTATAGAACTGCCTGCGACGGAAAACACAGTGGCAATGGAAGGTGAGTTGCACAGTGCAGGCTACGTTTTAACCTACGACAGAGAGCAATCAACGGCCACAATCCTCAAAGGAGACACGGATATTGCTGCAATAGCGCTGACACCGGATGATATGCAGTTAATCCCGCAGGCATTTTTCGTCGATGACGAGGGCAAGATTGCGGTACTGTGCAACACGGAAGGGGAAACATTTGACAAAGTTAATCCAGTGTCGTTGTTATACACTAAAAAAAGTGACGTGTTCCAACTTGAAAAAACAAGCGACTATAGCTCGATTTTTGACGAATACGATCTGAGTAAAATAAACATGCCGAATTATGTGACTATCGACACAAACATTTATGGGAACCCACAATCAAAAAACTTCCTGTGGAACGAGGGCGCAAATATTGTAGAACTCAATCCGTATAACGGTACTGTACGCGTGGTACTTACCGTAAGTAAAATCAAAACAGATATGCCAAACCTTGATACACACAGGGAAAGCTATGGATTCTTCACGGGACTTGGCTACCAAAACGGTATCTACATTGCGAATTTTCCCAATTACAACAACCTGTCAGGAACTATCTCGGTATTCTACAGTAAGGCAGGAGAGTTTTTAGGTAGCGTACTATGCACGGAGAATTATATTTCTGTTTCAAATAAAGATAATGTTGAAAAAAGTCGCATTGATAACACAATGCTAAACTCAAAAATATTTATTCCACAAGGAACCCTATCGATGCCATGAATTGCGGTAATTTACTACAACGGCTAACGGGCTATTCGGCGGAAAATATGTCAAGTATAATAGAAACATTTGAGCTGAGATGTTGCTATCTATAAATGAGCAAAATCGCTAACAAATAATGTAAATACTAAAGGAGGCAATCGAAAAACTCCGATGTCTTAAGTTATTCACACAAAAGATAAAGGATTGACGATGCCTCTATGAAAATTATAACAAATAATAAAAGGATTTTAAAGTTTTTAATTGCAATACGAATAACATTATTGTTAACATTGCCACAGCAAAAGCACTTTGTTAATTTAATACAGGCCTTTATGATGGATGGATTTAGGGGTAAGACCAGCAATGTAGCTGAACTCTGCCATATCAGAATTCATAGAACCAGCATAGGTCATTACCTGAATAAATCACCTTGGTCAGATGATATTGTAAAACAAGCATATAATAAATATATTTTGAAGCAAGTCCAAAATCTGTCTGCTACTACCGCTCAGCCTGTTTATGTCATTGCAGATGACACTGTTTCTGAAAAGACCAAGCCCTCGTCAAAGGCGAAATGTCCGACTCAGAAATGTGTATTTGTTTACTCACACTTGAAGAAAAAGCGAGTGTATGGGCATCAACGTGTAGGAGTCATGCTGGAATGTGCAGGTCAGCAGTTTCCCTACTATTTGGAGCTTTATGACAAAACGAAGCAAAGCAAAATCAATATGGTGATTGCGGTAATTGAAAAGCTTCCACCCATGTCTTCACCGATATTTGTAATGGCCGACAGTTGGTACAACTCAAATAGGTTGATTAAAACCTGTAAGAAAAAAGGGTTCCATTACATTGGTGGCTTCAAGACCAACTGTTACGGGTCATTCTCTTTGGCATTGAAGCATAATAAAAATCACCCTTTTTGGAACTGAATACATATAAAATCACAAAAAGATAGCAGGAAATCCCCTGCTTTTTTCGATATAATAAATAAAATTCAAACTCAATATGAAAAAAATACTATGTAACAGCAGACAATTGCAACACATGGAATGCCGGGAATTCTAGGAATATCTCCGAAATGGAGCTCGAATGTAGCTCATGCTCTTCCGTTGGCAATTTTTCATTATCATATCAATATTTTATTTGGAGATGGGAAGTAGATATCCCCTACGACTGGCAAAATGGTCAGTGGTATTGGATACGCCTGTATCCGATACAGGTAAAAATATTCTATAGCGTCAAAATTCAGTTGGATTTGCTTTAAGTATACCAAGACAGCTAATAAAATTACACACTAACTTGTTGCAATAATTGAGAAAATTCTTTATCAACTGTTGTGCATGTTACCGATTTTTTCTTTCTCCAAGAAAATATAGATTTTCCTTCAGCAGCTGCGAAAATCCAATCGCAGACTGTTTCTTTTCGGACAAACATTTTATCGGAAACAGACAACTGGCCGGTGGGATTGTCTGGGGTGAAAATTCTTTCCGGCTCTTTTTTTTCTGAATAAAGCAGTTGTTCTCTTTGTTCCTTGTCGATTCTGCTGAAACACAGAGGAAGATTATCCAGTGTGCCACATGTCATTTGTATATAATCAGGCCGGGTATAATTCATTACCAACGTGGCAGCGGGCGGGATGTTTTCAAAATCCTGTGTCAAAATCTTACGTCCACTGCGCCGTCGTTCATAATGTTTCATTTTGTGAAAAAAGCTCTCCAGTACATTATTGGTACGCTCAACAAGCTTTACTCCACCGCCAGTTTCTTCTGGAAGTTTGACTATGTGCCCCCAGAGATATTTACCATGTCGTTCTAAATGATCCAGAATGGTTTTTATCGAAAGCTTTTCAACTTCACTGGTCTTGGACGCATTGTATTTCACCTTGAGTTTCTGTATAAAATCATCAACCTGTCTCTTCATATTCATTTCAAACTTATTGACAGAATTGATACAATTAGGATTAACTTCATCCGGTATTTGACCTTCAAGTCGAAAAATAGCCCTGAAACTGTCAAAAAGTTCAACCCTAGCTTCAAGCTCACGAACAGTTTTACGTGCAGTTGTATTGTCAAGTATGGGGGATACGGCTTTAGCCAATCGTTCAAGTGCCTTGTCAACTTTATAGTCAAAACGTATCTGGTCAAGAAATACCCTTATTGACTTGTTGACAGTCTTGCAGCGCTGGTAAAGGTCAAGGCAAGGACGATCAAAGGGAAAACCCAGATTTTTTCCATCATGGGAATAATCAAGTATCCACTGGCCCAACGCCCGGATAGTGGACATGCCAAAACCTCCGCTTTGGAGAAAAGGTACATTATCCAGGTCCATCCATGTATCAAATTCTTGATATAGACAAGAAATATCCTCGGCATCTACCTTCCTTCTCAATTCCCTGACAGCAGCCCTGATATTTTCACGGACAGACAAACTCCGGATCAGTTTTCTCAGATGATCATAATCATCACTTAGGAGGTCTTTGCCAATATCACGCAGGAAATGAAAATGGCAAGCCAAGATACGTGGCTTATGAACCATCTTGCCTACGGCTTCTTCCACAGCACTGGCCATAGTGCTGCCAAGATCGCGTACAATGGCACATGGTTCACCAAATTTTTCACATATCTCGGTGATGTGGGGGGCTATCGCGTCAACCCGTTCAGAGGGTATTTTCCAGGCTCCGAGCACCCAGCCCCGCCATCCGGCATATATCACAAGAAGGGTTCCCTTCCCATCCTCCGTTGTGGCATCTATATGGAGCGGATAACCACCATCCTCTAATAACGCGCTCTTGATTTCTTTGACGTGACTTGTATGTAAGGCTTCAACATGGGATAAAAATCGGTTTGCTATTTTACTGATTTCACCGGTTGAAATGGATATGCCATATTCCGTCTTCAAAGTGCTTCGAATTTCTTCCCGCTGACGGTGTCGGATAAAACGCTCTATTCCTACAAATACTTCCAAATCATAGCCATAGTTTGATCCGATAGGCACCAAATCATTTATCGACTCTGTCCGTCTGGTTACCAATTTATCGTTCGGATACCTGCATCCGGCAGGGCAGAAGAGCACCCTCTCGTGAGTATGAAAACAGCCTTGCTGCAATGTGACAATGGTACGCCGGATTGTCTTCTGCACTTTCATCGGGGAACCACATATACAGCACAACTCACGTTTCGCTTCCACATCAACGATTATATTTTTTGTAGTACTCCTGTTTTGACCAAGCCAATCCTTTATGCAATGTATTTCTTTCTGCAAATCCATCAATATTTCAATGGAGAGTTTTTTTTACCCAGATCATAATACTGAAAGATGATCTCAATATCATTTCGAGTGACAGAGATACCTTTTCCTGATTAAATCTGAAAAATATCTTCGGCAGGCCGATCTGGCTGCTTTATTACAGTAAGCAGCACTTCAACAGTAGTGTATGGGTTTAAGGGTGCAATTGTATGACTCCAGTTTGACTGTTTTCTCCGCTCGTCCAATTGGCGGAGCTTTATTTCGGGAGTGTTATGTGCATATACATACAAGCCTTCAAGTATTTCACGACTGACTGCATTGATTGAGATCAAATCCAGCAGTGTATTATGTACCCTCAAACCGAGAGTATGTTGAAGTTCCTGATGAGTTCGGCCTGCTGCAGACACATCGACCATATATTTTACAGTCTTTTTGAGAGAACCATGACTTGAAAAAAAAATACCCTCATGGTGCCAGATACCGTTGGTATCAAATTGAGGGATACTTTTTAAGGTATAGTAGCCACCTGCCTTGTTATAGCTGGAGATGTATCCGATTTTCTGCAAATCACGGAAAAGACTACACCGTGATCTTTCTGGAAATGACTTTTGGATTGAGTTCATGTCGAGAATTAAATCTTTCTTAAAAAGCAGAATCAGTTGACTCAAAATATCATTTTTCATATGTTTCCCCCTCAATGATAATATTTTGTCTATATCACTCTTTGTAGTCCTAATATTATCATTATTGGACAGAAATATCAAGCTGCAAAAGGGCTTTTTAGGCCATAAATGCAGTCTAATTTTATGATTTTTATGTTGATAGTATCGGAAACTCAATTATATCA
>CAYGHY010000018.1:0-21914 GCA_964349435.1 uncultured Oscillospiraceae bacterium | reverse complement strand
GTCTATCATTGCCTGAACATATACTTCATTATAGGAAGTATTATCTGTTGTATCCTTGTTCTCATTGTTTTCTATTTTACAAATGAGTGATGTGCCTGTGAAATATTTACAATATATTCGGGATTTTGTTTTTGTGTATACCCTATAAGCATCCTCAATTGTCATCCTCCGGGTCATCATAAAGATAGAAAACGTTCTTTTAAACTTGCCCTCGATTATTGCTTGCAGCTTGTGGGCATATGATTTAATTAATGCTTCCTCATCACAACCCGAATCTTCTGCCGGAGATGACATGATAACAAATCGGTTTTCCTTTATTCTGCTTACATTTACAGTCCTGATGCGCCCGAATGACACCTTCATGCACTCTTCAATAAAATCTGCTAACATGTTGTCTTCAACCGTGGATCCCGGCAGTAAATTGGCTATCAGAGGCAATGGTTGATCCTCTTCAATTATAAAATAATAATACTTCTCTTTAAGAAATTCTGCCATTTTTTCGTCAGACGAACTCGAGTACTCAGATATGTTCCCATTGGCATTAAAAATGTCAAATACTGCTCTCTGCTGAATCAAATCATACTTGTCCTCATCAAGTCTGATTTTGTTTTTAATTTTAAGCATCTTCTGGCGTAAACTCTCTTCCACAATATCATTTTTGAGAATATACTCTTCCGCACCCAACTCTAGAGCTTGCTTTGCGTGTTCAAATTCAGCATGCCCCGAGAGAAAAACAACCCTTATAGCCCTGTTGTATTTTTTGATTGCCCCGGCAAGCTCAATTCCATTCATTACAGGCGTTTTTATATCAGTAATAACTACTTGTGGCTGTAACTTATTAAATTTTCTTAGGACCTGCTCCCCATTATTGGCAGTACCTACAACTTCAAACCCATTTCCCTGCCAACCAAAAAGGCCAATAATATCCTCTATTGCCAGAATCTCATCATCAACTATCAATACCTTTATCTTTTCCATGTTTATCCCTCTAAAAGCAATTTTAAAGCCTTTGGTGATTAAATATCTACGTTTTTTATGCCAGTTTTGCTGCTTTAGCAAGCTTCATCATTTCCAGGGTTACCAGTTCAACAGTAGATGCTATTTCTTGAGTAGCTGTAGTTTGACTTTCAGATGATTCCTTTATTTTGCAGATCCTTGTGTCGATGGTCTCAATTGCATTCTTTATTTCCAATAGGGATTGCTTTACCGAATCAGCAGAGTCTTTGCTCTGTCTGGACAATTTCCCCATTTCACCGGCAACAACGTTGAAGCCTTTTCCGGCTTCGCCGGCTCTGGCAGCTTCGATGGTTGCATTCAATGCGAGGAGGTTCGACTGCGAAGAAATGTTTTTAATAACTTGAATAATACTGTCTACTTTATTTATTTTTTTCATAGTTTCTGTGATGTATTCCACAATTTCCACAATAAAAGTAGAGAGCATCATTGACCCGGAGGCAATTTCCTCGATAGCTGCATTGATTTGTTCAAATGCACTGAAAATCTTATTGGATGCGGATTCGACAGTAACCTGTTGTTCCATGTCTATAACAGTAAAAATCAGCACCTCAGCCGATTCACCATTTTCGTCCAATACAGGTGTTATGGTTGTCTGCGTCGGGATGTTGAAATGACCTGCCGGACTGATATGGCTCACTGTCTTTTTGTTTTGCAATATACTTTTCAAGTATTCATCAAATGAAAACTTATCACCCGTTTTGTTTTTTGATTCTATTCTTTTTCCATTCTGAACCATTAAAAATTTTTCTGAATCCGCTACTGCAAAATTTATGTCTTGCTGCAATATCTCAGGCAAATATGGTGCAACTTCTATAAAAGACTGCAAATACTTTTTATTCATGAACAAACCCTCCTAAGCCAAGCATTACCTCAATAGAACCTACAACATCTGCCAAAGCCGTTTACCGCTCTCCCCAATGAGCTCAAGAAAATTCGCTTCGCTCATGACTTAAAACCAAAGCGAATTTATCTTGTTCGCTATGGAACCCTATGGTTCCCTTCGACGGATGCCTTACAACTTTATTTTGCATCCTGAGCACCCTCCTTAAACCGGGAAAGGGGAGTCCCCTTTCCAAACCCCAGTATAGGAATTTTTTAGGAAATTTATAAATTCCTATGCTTCCAAAAACAGGAAGAATGTAAGAATACCAAGTTTTATCAATCCCAACACCATAAAATTAGTAAGACCTTCAAATAAAGTTTATCTTACCGGTTTGGAGTAAGATGGATGTAACTTGTATTTCTCAAGTCTTGCAGGAATCTCATGCATGTTCGGAAGAGGTTTTAAGGAACGGTTTTTCAAATCCTCGGCATGCTTGAATTTTCCTGAAAGCAGCATATGGGATTTCATTTTTTCTTCCTCACCGACTTCAAATACCACCTGATCACCTAAAACCTTTAAAGCCCCTTTTATGCCGCAAACCGCACAAGTGGCAGTAGAAAGCGAATTTGTCATTTCTAGAAGCTTTGAGTGGCATACCGGACACATTCCCGGGTCGCCGATGTATTTCGCTTCATTAACAGGTTTCAGCAGGGTTTCCGCCACATGCCTGCCGGAATCTCTCGCTCTTTCAAGCATCTCATCCTTCAAGGCAACAACACCCGGCAGTGCAATCCAATTGAACAACTGCTGGTCAACAACCGTTATCTGCATTGGCATAGTAAAAAGCTGCAAAAGAGGCAAGCCAAATTCTACCCAGTCGCTTCCGCCGATGGCAAACAGTGATGCGACTCTTGGCTTGAAAGCTCTTTCATCGGGACCTTTTCCTACAGTAATCCCTTTTTCCACCCTAATCTTTTTGGCAATCATTCTGAACGCCATGTCATGGGATGGTCCCATTCTATCGTTCAACACTTTCAAATACCCGCTGGGAGATTTTTCGTAAATTGGTGAGCCGACGATCAACCCATCGCACTCCAGGATTTTCTCATCAATAAATTGCAAATCATCTTTAATGACACAAGCGCCTGAGCCTGCCTTTTCAAAAATATCGATTACGCAGGCGTTACAGCCTGTACAGGGTTTAAGATTAAGATCCATCAGGCGTACGAGTTCAACCTCGGCTCCAACTTCTTCAGCACCCATCAATGCCTCCTTTACCAGAATTTCGGTATTACTCATTTTTCTTCCACAGGTCAGTCCTAAAACCTTCATCATCAACACTCCTTTTTTCAATTATATTGAGTTTATAAGCCTTACGTTTTTTTTAAATCATTTGTTGAGAATCGAACGGTCTAGATCGCTTCATATCTTAAATTCTTCCCCTCCCGCACAACCTTTAAAGAGAAAAACGGGCAAACCTTTGGGTTTTTGACCACACTGTACAGTTTATATATCTCAGGCAGGAAATCTTTCCAGTATCCTACCTCCTCCCCTGCATGTTTGGACCATATAAGGCCTTTCTCCCGAGACTCCCCTATACAGGTTGATATGCCGCATACGCCGAAATCGGTCTTTTCCCACTGGTGGATACGGTATGCAATGACCGGGTTGTCAATCACGAATTCCTCCTTTCTCAAGGCTATAGCCGCAACGACAATCGCATGATCATAGATTATATAATCAGTTATTTCCTCACTTAGGGCAGCAACATCCTCAAAGCGGATATGCGGTTCGATCCTAGTGCCGTCACTCCAGGTCTGAGGTGCAACATGAATCGTGCCGATGACTTTGTCTCCTTCAGGCTTTATTGTCCAAAAGAACTCCTCGTGTTCATTGGGATGCCACAGATGGAATCCCTTCTCCATGTTAGCCCAAAACCAGTCTATCATTTTTGGGGTTACACCTTCTAACTCCCAATCGATATGGGTATTGCCCTTTTCATCCTGCCTTACTGTCATTAATTCTCCTCCTCAGTTGAGTTCTTGTAGTATTACTATCCTGTTTTTCAGTTCATCAAATTACCTTGTAGTGACATAGCCTCTGAATTGCTGGAGATGATCCGATTCGGGCCTGTCGAGGAGGAAAACGCCAACAAAATCGGCATATGGCTCCAAATAGGGAAATTGGCCGTATCTCGTCCAAGAAGGCCTGGCAAATTTGCCTGAGTTTTCAGCAATTGCCTTGTGCCATGCTTTACTGTTGTCAAACCACAATTCGGCTACTCGGTGAAACGGGCTGGTTCTGGGTTCATCCAGAATCCTGCTGGAGATGAATCTATTAAGTTCGGGCAGCTCAACCAACTGAGGAGCTAGTTTATTCAGAAACCAATCGTCTCCTTCCTCTGCCGAGACACCCTCAGGATATTTGAAGACAGTAAGCCAACGGTAGTTCGGACCATCTTCAATGGTTCTTTGACTCCCTTTGAAATCACTCTCCCAGAACAAGGGTAAAAAAGCAAACACTATAGGATGATAGCCATCTCTTGTTCCTGCCCATTTTCTCTCCCGCAATGCGCTATGGGGAGGTTGGTTTGTGATTTCCATAAATTCAGGCGGCCAGTACTCGGTTAAAGCAAGTCCCCGGGGCATGTTTGTTGCAGCATTTTCAAACGGATTAATGAGCCAATAGTGCTCCGTCATAATCCAGTTATATGTACCGTAATCCAACCCATCCGGAGGTAATGGAAGCGCACGGTAAGTGGCGTATTTCGTTACATAGGGCGCAAATTGCGAGATACTGTCTGCAATATGGTGTTTGTAAAGCCAACGGTATGCTGCAGGCAAATCGCTGTCATCTCTCACACAATTCATAATAATGCTTCTAATCGGAGCTATGGACATATTCAATTCCTCCCTCGTTATTTTATGTAAAAAATTTAAACTTACAATATATCGGCGCTATAGTTCTCTAATCGTACAATAAAACAGATCCCTCCGGTTATTGCGATTCAGTAGGATACTACCGCATTCATTCCGGCTTTAAAGGCCTCAATATTGATATTCACAGTATTAGGCTTTACATTGGTACGGATCGCTGTTTCCCAGTCGATATCCGTCAATTCCATCACCTTTACAATAGCTCCGAGGATGACTACATTCATTGCCCTCAGATTACCCAATTGTTCAGCAATCTTTGAAGCTTTCACTATGGATGTTTGCACTTTACTTTTGATAATCTCCATGACTCCCCCGGGATAGTCGCTTTTCCCTGCAAGAATAGGAGCCGATGGAATCTGATAGTCATTCACCACTGCTTTTCCTCTAGGTCTGAGGTACTCCATCCACCGGAGTGCTTCCATTGTTTCAAAGGAAATCAGGATATCAGCCTGCCCCTTTCCTATGATAGGCGAGTACACCTTTCTTCCGAACCGCACTTGGGTGCTCACACTACCGCCTCTTTGCGCCATACCGTGGACCTCGGACATTTTTACATCATATCCGGTCTCAACCAGTCCGCTTGTCATAATCTTGCTGACAAGAATCGTGCCCTGTCCACCCACACCTACAAGCAAAACATTTTTTATATCGGTCATCCTATTCACCCACTCTCACAATTGCATCATATTTGCATACCTGCTTGCAAACCTCGCAGCCAACACACTGGGCTAAGTTAATTTGTACTTTTTTTGTCTCTTTATTATACCTGAGAGCAGGACATCCTGTTTTGACACATATTCTGCAGCCTGTGCATTCTGCTTCCTCAATCTTGCATTTACCGAAATAGTTGCCAAACTCCTTATTATCTTCCTCAGAAAACTTTTTCAGCACACATGGCCATCTGGTAATGATTACTGAGGGTTCGTCCAAATCAAGAGCCCAATCGAAAGCTTCCTTCACTTCTTTTAGGTTTAAAGGATTCACTGTTCTGATTTGACCGATTCCTATAGCTTTAACAAGTGCCGGAATATCAATAATCTTTGTGGGCAATCCCTGAAGTGTGAAGCCGCTTCCTGGGTTTTCCTGATGACCTGTCATTCCGGTAGTCCTGTTATCCATAATACAGGTGATTGTATTGCTATGGTTGTAAGCCACATGCATCAGGCTGTTAATCCCTGTGTGAAAAAAAGTGGAGTCGCCAATGACCGATATAGTACGCATGCTATCATTGTATTTGTTAAATGCCTTCTGCGCTCCATGGCCCATACTGATGCTGGCTCCCATGCAGATAGTGGTGTCCTTGGCATTCAACGGCTCCGAACCGCCAAGTGAATAGCAGCCTATGTCACCAGTAATCATTATATTCTTTCGTTTTGCCAGCTCATATAAAAAGCCTCGATGCGGACAACCTGCACACAAGGTAGGCGGGCGGTTCACAACAACGTTTGCATTATATTCAATGACCGTAGGTTTTTCACCAAGAAGAGCTCCGGCAATGATATCCGATGTCAGCTCACCGGTATTTGGAATCTTTTCTTTTCCGATGCAGGCGATACCGGCTGCTTTAATTTGTTCTTCCATATAAGGTTCCAGTTCTTCTATGACATACAGGGTTTCAACCTCTTTTGCAAAAGCACGGATCTTTTCCATCGGAAGCGGATAGGTAAAACCGAGTTTGAGATATGATGCCCTGTCTCCAAACACTTCCTTTGCATATTGATAAGCGACACCAGCTGCAATTATACCGATCTTCTTGTCGTTCCATTCAAAATAATTCAAGTCCGTATTGTTTGAATATTCTTCAAGTTTCTTCAGTTTATCATCCAGCACTACTCTCAATTTTCGTGAAACCGAAGGAATGAGGTCATATTTTTGTTGATTCTTTACATAAGGTTTTTTTGCCACTTCCTGTCTCTCGCCAATTTCTACAATGCTTTTGCTATGGCATATTCTGGTAGTCATTCTGAATAATATTGGCGTGTCAAATTTCTCGCTGATTTCCATACCTGCCTTTACCATGTCCTTTGATTCCTGACTGTTGCTGGGCTCTAACATGGCAATTTTTGCAAACTTGGCATAATAGCGGTTATCCTGCTCATTCTGTGACGAATGCAGTCCAGGGTCATCTGCTGATACCAGTATCATTCCTCCGTTGACTCCCGAATAGGCAAAGCTGAACAGAGGATCCGCGGCAACATTGACCCCAACCATTTTCATTGCAGATAGAGCCCTTGCGCCGGCTATGGAAGCACCGATGGCACATTCCAAGGCCACCTTTTCATTTGGCGCCCACTCAGCAATGATATCATTCTTGAATTCAGCAATGTTCTCAAGTATTTCAGTGCTTGGCGTGCCGGGATATGCGGTTGCATAAGTGACTCCGGCTTCATATGCCCCCTGTGCCACAGCTTCATTGCCGGATAATAGTTTGTACATTACAAAGCCTCCCTGTATTTCTCTTTTAATATCTTTTAACTACTGCCAATCTTCATTATATTTGCCGCACTTTTCCTTCTTCCCGCATAGTACAGGATGACTCCGAGAGCAATGGACAGGTACGCTGCCATCAACACTCTGTACTCGGATGGAAGAAAAAAGGTGATCGTATGCATCGGTATCCAGAAAAACGGCACTATCCTTCCAACAACAAATCGGATAAAATCTTTCCAGTCTATCTTGTCAATGATATCCGACCAACTGGTTTTTAACCCTTCCGTCCTCATTTCTATGTAGGTATCCGTCATCCGGTGGGCAGCCATGAAAACGGGTGCAAAGGTCAGGTTCATTATGGCGCTGATGAAAAATGCACTCAGTATCGGGGCAAAAAATTCATTCCCGGCAAATAGCAGTTTGCTTTTTATACAGCCTTCAACCCCAAATGAAAAAATTCCAAACATCAATACAATAAGCATTCCTACGATACCCCAGATAACAGCCTTGTAAACCATTCCGGGAGTTTTCTCCCACTTGCCCGATATGATCCTTATGCTCAGCAGCTCACCCATTGTTGCCATTATAGCAAATTTAACAAACCCCATCATATATGGATAGGTATTGGTCAATTCCACAAAAATTCGATGCGTCTCCGGAATTATAAGGAGCGCGGTGATCCCCGAAAACACTGCCAGCCAAAAAAAATCTCCCCATTTCATACATTTCCTCCGATTATATGCCCGCTCAGTTCACTAGGCGGCTGTTCCACCTGACCCTGCTTATCCATCCGGTTTGTCAGCAGACAGGCAAGGGCGATAGAGTTGAGCTTTGCCTCCGCAGAATCGGCTCTGGAGCCCATGACTATGGAATGAGTAGCTCCAATGATGATTCCTGCGACTTTCGCCTTTGCATAGTTTACCAAGGTTTTCCCTATCATGTTTCCCGCTTCTATATCAGGCACCAGAAAAATATCCACATCTCCTGCTATCTTACTCACTATTCCTTTATGCTTAGCAGCTTCAGCACTGGCAGCTACATCCATGGAAATAGGCCCTTCTATTATACATGGGGGTAACTGTCCGGATTCACTCATATCCACCAGCGCCTTTGCATGCACGGTGACCGGCATTTTGAGGCTGACCTGTTCATTGGCCGCCAGAACTGCCACATTCGGCTTTTCTATCCCCATTGCCCTCAATGCCTCTATGGCGCTAATCAGGATTTCTTTCTTCTGTTCCAGGTTTGGTGCAATGTTTATCCCCCCATCTACATGAAAAGCCAGCTTTTTCTCCCCCGGAATTTCAAAAGCCGCAAAATGGGTGAGAATTCTTCCTGAGCGCAAACCATGTTCGGAACTGAGTACCGCCCGCAGAAAGTTGCTGCTGTTTATCAACCCTTTCATCAAAATCTGTGCTTTTCCGCTTTTAACAAGCTTTACCGCAGTCAGTACCGCCTGATCCGGATCCGGTTCATGAATGATTTGTATGTTTACAGGCAGCCCAGCCTCCTCTGCCATGGGCCGGATTATATCACCGTCACCCACGAAGATGGCTTGTATCAGAGCCAGGTCATAAGCCGTCTTTACAGCAACCAAAACTTCACTATCCTGTGCAGGTGCCACAGCCACCGTTACTTGCCCAAGCTTTCCGGCAGTATCAATGACTTCCTTAAAATTTCTTAGCACGACAATTCCTCCATTTTTTACTGAAATGCCAAAAGCTCCTCTTCTCCCATAATCACACGCAGTGCGCCTGCAGCTAAAGATTCCAGCTCTTCTTCCCCTGGAACTACTACAACCGGTGCAATGAATTCAACCCTACTTGTGATAGCATCAACAATTCTTTTGGAATAAGCAATTCCGCCCGTTAGGATAATACGATCCACATCTCCGCACAATACTGCTGACATGGCTCCAATTTCCTTAGCCGCCTGATATGCCATGGCATTCAAGACAATATCCGCCAGTCTGTCTCCTTCAGCCGCTCTTTTCTCAGCTTCACGCACGTCTCTGGTACCAAGGTATGCGACCATCCCCCCGGAGCCACTTACTCTTTTCAGCATTTCATCCTCGGTATATTTGCCGGAACAGCACAGCTTCACCAACGCCCTGGCAGGTAATCCTCCGCAGCGATCAGGTGAAAACGGCCCCTCCTCCTGTGCATTGTTCACATCAATCATCCGGCCCTTTCTATGAGGAGAAACAGATACTCCGGTTCCAAGATGCGCTACTACCAGATTGACCTCTTCATAGCATTTTCCAATTTCTTTTGCTACCTTGCGGGCAACCGCCTTACTATTGAGCGCATGGGACATACTGACTCTCGGCAGGTCAGGCATTCCTGAAATCCGTGCCTCAGGTTCCATTTCATCAACAGACACCGGGTCGACAATAAATGCGGGAATTCCAAATTTCTTTGCAAAGCAGTCTGCAATAACCGCCCCCAAATTGGAGGCATGCTCTCCACGCTCCGCTTTTTCAAGTTCATCAAGCATTAGCTCATTTACAGCGTAAGTTCCGCTTGACACAGGTTTTAGCAAGCCCCCGCGGCCAACGACTGCGTCAAGTGTATCGGGAGAGATTTCCGCTTCCTCCAAGGCTTCCAAAATTAAACCCAGCCGGTACCCATACTGGTCGAAAACCCTTGCAAACTGCATCAGGTCATTGCCCTGATGTTCTATTATCTTTTTATAAATTGCCCGCTCATTTTCATACACTGCGAGCTTCGTTGATGTTGCACCCGGATTAACTGCAAGTATCCTCTTCATAATCATGGATCCCTTTCAACTGATATAATATAAAATTGTCCTTGTAAGCTCATTGCAGCGGTTATCATATCTTGGTTTGCAGCTTATCTGCGATAAGGATTATTTATTATTACCTCAGCCTTTACTTAGCATTAAGACCAAGTATGGTTCTAGCTTCATCCGGTGTTGCTATCTCCTTGTTGAGCTCGGTAACAATGCGCCTGGTTCTTTCTACGAATTCCATATTCGATTGTGCCAGCACACCCTTGGAATAATAAATATTATCTTCCATCCCGATTCTGACATGCCCTCCCATCGCCAGTGCGGTGAACATGACCGGAAGATGCCCCTTGCCTATGCCAAGCGCACCCCAGGTAGACCCTGCAGGAATCAAGCTCTTCAGAAAAACCAGATTCTCGACCGTCGCATCCATACCTCCTGCTGCACCCAGGACAAACTGAAAATGAAGCGGCGCCCTGAGTATTCCTTTCTTAAGATAGTATAGCGCATTGTACACCATCCCGGCATCGAAAACTTCAATTTCCGGCTTGATGTTGTTTTCCTGCATGACTAGTCCAAGTTTTTCAAGAAATCTTGGGCTGTTCTCAAATACAGTGGTGTGAAGCCAATTCATGGACCCGCAGTCATAAGAAGCCATTTCCGGTTTCAACGCTATAATGTGTTTCATCCTCTCTTCATCGGCAAGACCAAGCTGACCTGAGGTAGTAAGGTTTATTACGATATCACAGTCAGTTGCCCTGATAAATTCAACAGTTTCCTTGAATTTATCAAAGCTCATGGAGGATTTGTCATCATCATCCCGCACGTGGATGTGGGCCATAGACGCTCCAGCCTTCCAGCATGCATATACCTCCTCGGCGATTTCCCGCGGCTGGAGGGGAATGTTGGGTGTGTCCTGTTTTGATGGCCAGGCACCTGTCGGCGCCACTGTTAAAATAACTTTATTATCCAAACTTCCCATAACAATACCAAACTTCCTTTCGCTTTTTTAGACTGTCCCTGCCGCAGGTGGACTAAGCACGAGCCATCCCTCAGGCTTTTTGAGCGCCTTGTTTTAATTGATCAGCAGCTCTCCAATACAAGGGCTGTACCTAATCCTCCGCCAATGCAAAGAGTTGCGAGACCAAAATTTGCTTTTCTTCTTAGCATTTCATATAACAGCGTAACAGCGATTCTTGTCCCTGACGCGCCAATCGGATGACCAAGTGCAATGGCTCCTCCGTTGACATTAGTTCTCTCGGGATCCAAATCCAGATCCCTCGCGATAGCCAGAGATTGCACAGCGAAAGCTTCGTTTGCTTCGACAAGATCAAGATCCTTCACTGTCAGCCCCGCCTTTTTAAGCGCCTTCCTTGTCGCAGGAACAGGCCCATAGCCCATAATTTCGGGTTCCAGTCCTGCCGACCCGTAGGATCTGATTTTTGCCAAAACGGGAGCCCCCAGTTCCTCTGCTTTTTCCTTCGACATAAGAACCATCATCGCAGCTCCGTCATTCAGCCCTGATGCATTACCGGCCGTAACTGTGCCGTCCTTTTTAAAAACAGGCTTAAGCTTGGACAGCGAATCCATAGTTGTCCAAAGTTTTGGATATTCATCGGTATCAAAAATGATTGGGTCACCTTTCCTTTGCGGCAGAATAACCGGTACAATCTCTTCCTTGAAAACACCGTTTTTTATAGCAATCTCCGCCCTGCGTTGACTTTCCAAAGCGAATCTGTCCTGCTCCTCTCTGGTAATACCCCATCTTTCAGCGATATTTTCGGCAGTCATACCCATATGGTAATTATTAAAAGCATCCCACAGCCCATCCTGAATCGCAGAATCAACGAGGGTATCATTACCCATTCTATACCCCCATCTGGCTTTTGGGAGCAGGTAGGCCGCATTGCTCATGCTTTCGGTGCCCCCTGCAAGGACAACATCGCTATCCCCAAGAAGTATACTCTGGGCTGCAAGGCTCAATGCTCTCAGGCCGGAACCGCATACCATATTTACAGTCATGGCTGTTGCCTCGTTGGGTATACCTGCATTTACCGCAACCTGTCTTGCAACATTCTGCCCCAGTCCGGCCGACAGGACATTTCCAATAAATACTTCCTCAATTGCTTCTTTTCCAATCCCTGCCCTTTTTATTGCTTCTTCTGCTGCCACTCTTCCAAGTTCTGCAGCCGATATTCCGTTCAGCGCCCCCCCATAGCTTCCTATTGCAGTCCTGGCAGCGCCGGCAATAATAACTTCTCTCATCGGTTGCCTCCTTGTCAAGTTGTTCCGTATTTATAAATCCTGTCTGGTACTGGATTTAGCTCATCTTCATCAATTTCTGCCACAAGTCTTACAATGGAGCCGTCCCCCATATACCACCGGATTGGGAAGCCCATGATTTTAACCCGCTTACCGACAACTTTCGAAATATCGCCCCCGACATTTTCCCACCCAAGGATGCCATTTCCGAGCAAAATATTATGACAAGGTTCCCATTCAGGGAAATCCTGCTCCACTTTCCTTCCGGTTTCTCTCTCATACTGTCTGCATATATCGGGACGAATCGGTCCGGATCCATGAGGCCCGATTGCTGTATGAAGAGGGTGATCCAGTGCTTGCTGGTCAACTCCGACTGCCTTGACCCCTCTTCTGACGAACCATTCCCCTGCTTCCCTTCCCAGTCCCGGAGCCTCAAGGAAATATTTCTGGCTGTCTCCCCAATACTTGTTCCAGCCTGTATGGACAATAACAATATCACCTTTTTCAATCTTCGGCGTCGCCTTTTCCAAGTCTTCGGCTGTAATTAGTTCCCATTTTTTCTTGGGGATATCAACAACTACCCCTGTGCCATAATAGCAGTCAAGCGGAATCTCATGCGTATACCTGGCGCCTTCAATCACATGTGCCGGAGAATCGGCATGCGTTGTACAATGCATAACTGTTGTGACTGTCTGGGACAGAACCCCTGATTTTGCCATGTAATGCTTTCTCTCAATCTTTACATCTTCAAAATACGGCCACAACGGACATTTATCCCCAAAAGGATGACTCAAATCAACTAAAACCTTTTTCCCCATAATAGTTCCTCCTCGTATGCATGATGTTACTTGTTGTATATTACTTTAACCAAATATTCCGTCAGTCCTTTACGGGATTCTTCCATCTGTTCTTTCGTCCAGTCATGAAACCCTTTACCGGTTTTAAAACCAAGTTCTCCCTTTTCAACCTTCTTTTTTAACAATGGAGAAGGCTCGGTTGAGTTTTCTATATGCTTTAAAATATAGCTGTGGATAGACAGTGTTAAGTCTGTCCCTACCATATCGGCATTTTCCAGAGGAGCCAGAATCGGAAGCCTTAACCCGAAGCTCATCTTTATTGCCTCATCAACTGTCGCCGCATCTGCTATTCCCCTCTCGACAATGGAGATGGCTTCCCTCCAAAGGGCATGCTGCAGTCTGTTTGCAACAAATCCCGGCACATCCCTGTTTACCCTTATAGGATGTTTACCCACTTTTTTTAACATTCCCATCATGCTGTCCATAACATCTTCCGAAGTATAGTTGGATTTTACTACCTCCACAAGAGGAATAAGGTATGGTGGGTTCCAAAAGTGAGTTCCCACTATTCTTTCCTTGCTTACCGCATTTTGCGATATTTCTGTGATGCTCATTACAGAGGTGTTGGTTGCGAAAATGGTTTCCTGCCCGCATAGACGTTCAACTTCCATAAAAAAATTCTGTTTCAGTTCCAGGTTCTCAGGGATGCATTCTATTACACAATCTGCCTCCTTAACCGCATCAGCCAAATTGTCATGAGTAGTAATTCTATTTAAGGCAATTGTAATTTCCTCGTCAGTAAAAACACCCTTCTGTCTCAATAATTCAAGATTTGATTTCACACGCCTTACAATTATGTCTCCTGAAACAAAACTGTCAAAAACACCGACTTTGTATGCATTACACACTGCAAACACCTGGGTAATACCACATCCCATCAAACCGGCGCCGACCACCGCAACATTTTTTATCTCCTTCAAAGGTCTCCCCCCCCCTAATTACCCGGCAGTGCAGCCTCCATCAACATAAAGAATCTGACCGGTAATGAAATTCGAAGCTGCAGAAGCCAGATATACCGCAGCACCTACCATATCTTCAGGGATTGCCGCCCTTCCCATTGGTATCCTGTCAAGGAATATTTTTTTCAATTTCTCGTCCTCCAGAACTTGTTGTGTTAGAGGAGTCCAGAATATGGTCGGAGCAATTGCATTGACATTGATGTTGTATTTAGCCCACTCGGTAGCCAGTTGTTTTGTCAATAAATCTACAGCTGCCTTACTTGGTCCATAGGCGGCATATCCGCCGGGATGACCTGCAAAACCGCGCACTGAAGAAATTGTTACAATTTTTCCGCTACCCTGCTTTTTCATTACCTTTCCAACATGCTTGCAGGTAAGGAAAGTGCCTTTCACGTTTATAGACATTATCTGGTCGAAATCTTCAACTGGGAAATCCTCTGCCGGATGCCTCTTTGCTATGCCTGCAACAGTAAACAAAATGTCTATTTTCCCAAATTTTTCATTGACTATGCTAACCAGTTGCTCTACCTGTTCTTCCTTTGTTACATCACAGGGGACCGCCAGTGCCCTTCTTCCAAATTTCTCAATTCCTTTGACTGCCTCCTCCAGTGTTTTCATGGTTCTACCTGTAACTACGACATCCGCACCGTAAGCTGCAAGCCCGGAAGAGATCGCTTCACCAAGAGCTCCGGCGCCGCCGGTCACAATTGCTGCTTTACCTTCCAGATTAAACAGATTTCTAATCGTATCAGTATTGAGCTCTTTCATTCTTCCATCGCCTTTCATTCATTTTTATGTGTTGGGATAGTTGATGATAACAAGCATACTAGCCGGTTTGTTCGTTTCATTGATGATTTCTCTACCTTCATTATGACCGATGAAAATGGAATCCCATTGTTTCAGGACAATTTTCTCCCTGTCCTTATTCAAAACAGTGACTTCGCCTTCAAGCAGGAAATAGACTTTTTCTGTTGGTGTTTCATCATATTCCGCTCCCCCGCCGGGAAGAAAATGCGACATGCCCACCCAGAATTTCTGCGTCCCTGATTCATCCCTGCCCTGAAGCCTTAATGCAGCCATATTGAAATGTTTTGGCGCTGAATAAGGCATACAATCCTTTAATTCTCTTTTTACCATAATATCACCTCTCATAAAGTTCTACGTATTTACACTTCACCCTTTAAGCAAACCATCCTTAATAATCAAGCTGGCCTCAGTGCTTCCCAGGATATCCTCAATGGAAGAGCCGGGCATAATTTCTGTGAGTAAAAGCCCTTCGGGCGTAACCTCTATCACCGCTTTTTCGGTAATGATCATATTGACTTTTCCAACCGCTGTTAATGGAAGTGTGCATTCCCTCAGTATTTTGGGTTCTCCCTTTGATGTATGCAGCATTGCAACGATCACCTTTCTTGCACCTACAACAAGGTCCATCGCACCACCCATACCCGGCACCATTTTCCCCGGAACGACATGACTTGCTATATTTCCCTTTTCGTCGACCTGCAATGCTCCCAATACTGTCATATCTACATGGCCGCCTCTTATGATGGCAAAAGAGGTTGCACTGTCAAAGAAGCAGGCTCCCTTGTTAACCAGAACATGCTGGTTCCCGGCATTGACAATATCTTTATCCTTCTCATCCTCCTTGCATAACTGTCCCATTCCAAGAATACCGTTCTCCGAGTGTATTGTGATATGAATGCCCTCAGGAACATAGTTCGCAACGAGCGTAGGCAGACCGATTCCCAGATTGACGACACAGCCGTCCTTCAATTCTTTTGCACTCCTGCCGGCGATTAATGCTTTATCATTTCTTACATCCATTATACTTCGCCTCCAACAATGTAATCTACAAACAGACTTGGGGTCATAACGCAATTGGGATCGATTTCACCAGCTTCAACAATTTTTTCCGCAGCTACGATTACAATATCTGCAGCTGTAGCCATAACAATGTTGAAGTTTTTTGTAGTACCGTTATAATAGACGTTGCCCAGCGTATCAACTATTGAGCCCCGTATAAGTGCAACCTCCGCCCGTAAAGGCAGCTCTAATATATATTCCTTACCCTCTGTTGTTATTTTTTGTTTGCCTTTTTCCACTGAAGTGCCCAATCCTGTCTGAGTAAGAAACCCTCCAATACCGGCGCCTCCGATCCTGATTCTTTCCGCAAGGGTCCCCTGGGGTATCAATTCAATTTCCATCATGCCTTCATTCATTTGTATACCTGCTTCAGGATTCAACCCAATGTGTGAAGCTATCAATCTTTTTATTTGCTTGTTTGCTACAAGCTTTCCTATTCCCTTGCCCGGGACTGCAGCGTCATTTCCTATTACCGTCAGGTTTTTAACTTCGGTTTGAACAATTCTGTCGATTAGGATTTCTGGAGTCCCATTCCCCATAAACCCGCCAATCATGACAACTGAGCCATCCTTTATAAATTTTACTATTTCTTCCACTTGGATTATTTTATTCATTCATTCATCCCCCGGTTTTCTCTACCATCATTAATAATATAGAGCAAGTTTCATGCCAAGTTATTAAAAATATGCTAAATTACTTAAAACCCTGATAGAGTAGCTTTAGATGCCCTATTTTTATCATTGAACAGGTTTTATACCGAAGGCAGAAATAGAGAGCTGATACAAATTCGTATCGCAAAATGTCGAAAAAATATAGAAGGCACTCGTATAGTGCCTTCTATATTTTTAAAATAACAATACACAATCGTATCATTCGATACATGTATGCATTGTTCTATTGGATATTTCGGCGAAATGCCGCAGTCGTTTCGGTTGAAATGCCGCAGGCATTTCGGTTCAATCGCCGCAGGCAAAACGGATGAAGTGCCGCACAATTTAACCGCCCTCTTGCTTTTGTTATTGATAAACCGTATAACTCTATAGTGATTGTAGAATTTAAACGCCCTTGCAGAAATGACTACGATAAGAACGATGACGATAACAACCCAATAGACCAAGTTTATAATTATATTCCCTTGATTAAAAAATCCACTGCAAAAGACAAAAACGGTAGAATAATTAACATACCACCAACTACACCTTTTTACTGCTACATCATATGTGACAAAACTACCCGCTTAGATGATATCGCTGTGAAAAACAACTACAAGCCGACACCAGATGGACTTGGCTATTTTTATTTCCATGACACCTATAACGCTTATATAGAGATTATTCCATATGATAAGTTACTTGACGATGCCATGAAACGTAATAGATCACTATTTGATAAGTTGAAAATTCTATAATTCATCAATACTTCTGCAATAAAGCATATAAAACAACAAACCGTAACTATTCGCAGAATATCAAACCCCGTCGAATGAAAAACGGCGGGGTTTCAATACCTAATGTGTCAACTCTCCGCAGCCACTTCAGCAGCTTGCTTATCCATGTATTCCTCACGAATTTGCGAAAGTGTCTTACCGCTTTCTTTTAATACCGAGAAATCATAAGTTGCGACATTAGACCAACTGAACACTTCCTTCAGCCATGCCAGTAATGACAATTCTTTACCAGCTACAGAAACATTACCATTTTTAAGCAGTGTACCCTCATCGCTTCTTCCTTTTGCCACGATAATATCACCTGCTTTGACAACTCCCCATTCAAGCATTACATCTATTTTGGGTAATGAGTGTCGGGTGAAATCTTTATGCTGTTTTACTGACGGCAATGCCTTGTCCATTAAATTGACATAATAATCGTCATAGTCGTTCAGTGGCAGCAACTTTTCTGCATTTAAAAACACTTCATTATTAATCTTATAAGGCGTGAGCTCAAAGCAACTCATATCAACGTTATTACTATTTAGCCAAGCAACTGCCGAAAGTGTCTGTTCATCATAGCCTGAGGCAACAAGAATAATCTTTTGCTTCTTATTAAAGCTATTCTCAGCACCATTAAATTTCAAAAACTCGTTCAATTTTCTAAGACCAAGCTCATATGAGGTAAGCTCTCCAATTTCAAATTCGTTCCGATATTTTTCAATATAAGGAGCATAGACCTTCTTTACGAGATCGTCTGCATTTTCAATAGTTGCATAGCTTGCAGCATAGCGAATAGCCTGGAATTCAAATGCCTCTTTCCGGTTTTCGATGTCTTTACGATCCCGTTTAATTTCAATCAGTACGATATTGCCATTATTATCAACCGCAGTTAGATCGCTTCTACCAAGTTTCTCATTTTTCACTTGGCGACCGACTATAAGCATTGACTCCTCATCATCACAGAGCATATCAATACTGCATCTTAAAATTTCTTCTATGTCATTTTCAAGCATTCCAAGGCCAGAAAATGTTACAGCCTCAACCTTTATTGCCTTTTTACTTTTTATATTGTACATACGCTTATCTCCATCCATCAAGAAGAGCTTTTCGCTTTTCACTTTCGCTTAAAACCACTTTGCAATCTTCCCAGTTTGTGCTATTGACGGCTTGCTTTTCATATTTGATTTCAAACGGATGCTGCATTGGTACTGCATCAATAGTCTTTTCTGCATCCGCCTTTTTGCCCATTGCTACCTGAACCCAAACATCCTCCAGCACATCTGGAAGCTGTCCGAAAATATCACTGATGCTTTGCAGCCGTTTTGATAGCATAGAATGAACACGATCTTCAACAGATCCTTTATATCTCATATTGAATATTAACACCTTATCATTTTGCTGACCTATACGCTGAATACGACCTTTTCTTTGTTCCAGCCTTGTAGGGTTCCAGGGTAAGTCCAAATTGATTAGAGTTCCGAGTGTTTGTAGATTCAAGCCCTCAGAAGCCGCATCTGTACCTACAAGGATTTTAATCTCTCTTGTCTTGACCATTCGCTTAATATCCTCTTTGGTGTGTTTGTGGTATTTTCCATCACGAATAATACCAGACCTATCACCACCAGCATAAAGACCAATGGATATTCCTTTTAAATCGTTTGATAAGTTCTCAGCAACCCAAAATGCTGAATCATAGTATTGTGAGAAAATTATGCATCCCTTGTCTTTGAAACCCTTATTAATTAATAAATCTAGCACTAATGCATATTTGGGATCTTTATCTTTGTTTTCATCGAGGGTCTTTATAAAACGAGCAAGTGCATTTCTTTCTTCTTCAGTAATATCCTTAACAGCACTCACAGTCTTTTTATTTGTCTGTGCATCGGCTCTTTTCTCATCTGAGCTTATATCGTCATCATCTTCCTCAAAAATATCCTCATCAGTATTTCCCCAGTTAATCATTTTTTCTGCAGTTTTGCGTCCTGCAAGCATTGTGCTTCCAACACGCTTCAAAAGAAGTGTTTCAATAAAACCACTACCACGTACACGACTCCCAAGCAGTTCACAGAATTCTTCAGCACAACTATACGCGTCTTGTAGATATGGCGGTAGCTGTACGCCTTCACTGTCTTTCTCACCCATTAATACAACTTCAATCTTTTTAAGATATGGCTCACCTGTTTCAGGATTATTGTTGTTTTCCAAGAAGTCTCTGGTTCTTCTAACAATATGTCGAATGAATGGATTATGGTTTTGAATGAATCCGCCCTCTAAAATTCTACTTATTTTACGCCCCTCCGGAGAGCTGTGCATAGCCTTTATTTGTTCCGGCTTAATGATAAATTCATCATCATCCATTCGCAGACGTCTTCTTATTCCACCAAAATTAAGTTCATCTTCCGAAGAATGCGGAAATGGATTGCGAAGCCACTCACATTGTTCTAACCACTCTGTCGGCGAATTTCCTATTTGTGTCTTTCCCATAATCAAATCAAGTGTTCTCTTTGGATCCTTTCGCCATTTACTTAAATCGCTACCCAGTACTGAATTATTTTTCTGTGATAGAATGTTAAGCAAATCCCACGCTTCTATAGGGTACATTTGAACTGGAGTTGCAGTGGCAAGTAACATACTATGTGTTTTTAATGATATTTTCATAAGAAAGTCATACATTTTGTTAGGCTCCGGCTTTAAGTTTTCTTTATCAACTCCCCGATTCTCACGCCTCGCACGGTGCGATTCATCCACAATTACACATTCATACTGTACTGAGAGTAACTGCTCCAAATATTCCTCACGACCATTGACGATAATGCCCTGCGATATTATTCCCACTCTGCGGGGGCACTTGCGGATATCGTCTGACGGCGGATACTTAATACCATTCTCATCAACCCATTCTCTGCCGTTATAAGCGGCAGATGGCATATCAAGAAGAGTTCTCATTTCATCTTGCCATTGCCAAATAAGTGTTTTTGGCACGATAATCAGTACAGGCTTACTGCCCCATAGAGCCATGAGCTGTGCCGAAAGTGCAAGTTGAATTGTTTTTCCAAGTCCTACTTGGTCTGCAAGCACAAACCTTGCCCCATATGATTTTCTGTGATTTTTAAAAGCCAACTCTACAAAATATTTCTGATGTTCCCAAAGCCCAAGCTCCTCACGATAAACAGGCGATTCAACCACTGCCTGTGCGGGTTCGGGCATTTCTTTCCACCTTGAAATATCATCTATTACTTCTCTCTCTGAAATACGGCCAATATCCTCTACAACGAAGTCAGACATCGGAATTGCGCAAGGGTGCTGCCAAAAATAATCAAACTCATTTTGCACCCACACTATTGCCTCAGTCGAGTTATCTTCCCATAACATTTCATAATTGAGCCGCCAAGCAGAAAAAGTTTCATTCACACTGCCTATAAATGAAGTTTTACTTCCATCAGCAAGTGTTATGACTCCTGCCTTGCCATGAATAAGTCCAAAAACATTGTTAGGCAGTATCTTTATTTCAAGTTTTCCACTTTTTAAAAACTCATATAATCGTTTCAATCGTGGAATTGCTGATGCATAGACCTTCTCGGGTTCGTTTTCGCACCACTCACGACGTAATGCAGAAGCGGCGGCAGTTGCAGTTTCACAATCTTCTTTCTCTATTTGAGAATTACAAATTAGACGAGCCTTGCCACTTATGCTTTCAATTGCTTCACCAGCAATTTCAAGGACTGATGAACTAAAATAACCTGCAATGCGGTCATATCCTTTAGCGTTATGTAATTTATCATTTAAAAACTGCTTGTCAAGGCGAGTCGCTCTTGACGAGTAACGGTTTATCATTTCTCCACCTCACCTTGTTCTTGATTTAATTCTCTCGACAGTGTTGAGAGTTTTTCAGTTTCTATTCTCTTTTCTATATCTTCAATTGAAGGTAATGAATTTTCAAATTCCTTTGGAAGTAAGTCGATCAGCTTATATTCACTGACACCTATGGGTTTTGTCATATCCTTAAGTGCATATTCTGCTATTAATCTATTTTTATCCTTGCAAAGCAATAATCCTATTGAAGGGTTATCAATATCCTTCTTTAAAATACCATCCACTGCCGATAAATAAAAATTGAGTTTTCCAGCATGTTCAGGCTTGAAACTTCCAGTCTTGATCTCAATTACAACATAACATCTTAAATTTAAATTATAGAACAACAGATCAATATAAAAATCTTCACCACCCACTTCCAAGTGATATTGATTTCCAATAAACGCAAACCCAGTTCCAAATTCTAATAAAAGTTTTGTAATGTTCTTAACAAGTTCTGTTTCTATTTCTCGTTCATGAATACCCTGTCTCATTTCTACAAAATCAAAAACATAAGGGTCTTTCATTGTTTGGATCGCAAGGTCACTCTGTGTTGAGTTTAAAACTTTCTTAAAATTTGTAGTTTTCTCTGCTAATAATTGGCGTTCAAAAAGCTTATATTCTATTTGATGCACTAGAATATCTCTTGACCAACCAGCTTCAATAGTTTTTCCTGCATACCAGATATATTCTTTACTTGTTTTAATTTTATCCATTAATGCCATATGGTGGTAC
>CAYGHY010000017.1:0-21965 GCA_964349435.1 uncultured Oscillospiraceae bacterium | reverse complement strand
AACAAGATAAATTCGCTTTGGTTTTAAGTCATGAGCGAAGCGAATTTTCTTGAGCGAAGCGAATTTTCTTGAGCGAAGCGAATTTTCATGAGAGAGGGCATGTAGTATATTATAATTATGAGCGAAGAAAAATCTCCTGAAAACTCCTAAGTACAAAACAATATATTTTGCTTACACATTTATTGGCGCCAATCATATTATGAAATATGACTTTTTGCGTGTAAATCAATGTGAAAGCGTATTTTGCCTGAATGGACGCAGGGTGTGATATTCCATAGTTTTGTTAAGGAGAGTTGGAGTATGTGTTAAGAAGTACGGTTGCCGGGAAGCGCCTGATAAGACTTACAGAGGCTTTTAACAGTGATGGCTTCGAGGTCGGCAGGGTCTTTACATATAACGGCAGGTTAGGTATAACTGCCGAAAGCAAAACAGCATCAAATTATGATTCCGGCATACCAAAAAAGGCATATTATCTTGAAGGCACTGCCTATGAAACAGGCTTTCTTATGGGCAATCTGGCGGAGGATGAGGTCTCGCGTATGGCCGGTGAGTTTACTGACAAGGTGGTGTTTTCTTTTATAGGCAGCAAAGTGCTGGAGAAAACCAAACTGATTCAGGAGGCTCTAGTCAAACTTATTTATGAACTATCAAAGAAAACCTGGCAGCAGCTGCCGGGGGTAATAAAGGACGAAATCCAGGGCATATATGATGGCTGTAAAAGCCGAAATCAAAAGACGCGGGTCGATATGGAGCATTTGATTGTATTAAATACGGGGATTGACATCATCTGTTCCAGACTTTATCCGGGCAGCTTTCTCAAACGTGTTATACCGGGAATAGAACCGGGCGATTTTAGGCTGCCGTTAATGTGCAATGCTTTTACCATTTGTGGGAAAAGCGCCGGAAATGGATATTATTTCGGCAGGGACTTCATGTTTCCCACAGCGGATGTATTCCAGGATACGGCAGCCATGGTCATTTATAATCCAGTCAGTACAGCAAATCAAAAAGCAATTCCACTGGTAAGCATAACTGCGCCCGGTATGGCCGGCAGCATTTCAGCAATGAATCTGGAGGGCGTAGCTCTTGGCGTGGATATGTCTCCGGGATCTAATTGTGATCCGCAGAATGTTGGCACAAATTCACTGCTGCTTTCAAGGGTATGTGTCCAGTCCTGTGAGAATGCAGAAGCTGTTGTTAAACAGATGGAAGGAATGCAAAGGGGTGTTTCCTGGAACTACATCATCGCTGATGGGAAAAGTGAACGTTCCTGTGTGGCGGAGACTGGAGCTTCAGGGGCAATCCCTGATTTTACACAAATTCCGCCTGAGGAATACAGGCCTTTTTTGCCCGATATGAAGTTTATTACCCGACACAAGACCGGAGCATTCAGAAATGGAATCATGGTTCGGTGGAACGATTACAGATATCCAATAGAATACATTGGCTTTAATTACCGTTTATGGAAACATTTTAATGAAAAAAACCATACGGATAAAGTAATTTACACAGGAGCTTTTTCGGAGAAGGGCTATATTAACAAAACGGGGGCCGATAAGAACTGCCCGTCATCGTATTACTTTGCACCCCAGCGAGAAGAAAATGATGAAATACTAATCGCAACAAATCACTACATTATACCTGAAATGCGTTATTTTGCCATGCACCGCTGGACTGAAGGCATTATTGGTGAAAGGGTCAACGACATTCAGTGGCGGTATGATGAGTTGAACAGCATCATTCATGAAACGCTTTCAACAAAAGGTTACATTGGATTTGAAGAGGCTAAAGAGCTTACTGCCTTCTTATCACCATATGGGAGGAATGCAGGCTACTATTCGGGCAACCCGAGAAGCAAAGACAGCAGGGAAATACGTATAGAGGGCTGTGATTCCGTATTTGACCTGAAAAACAGAATTGTAGAAAGCCACTATGGTTACTACTGCGACAAGTGGGTCAGACTTTCACTGCAAAAATATTTCTAAACAAGTTGAAAAATGATTTTGGATAATGATTAAATCCCATATTCAGCACTCCCATAAAATGAAATAAACCGATTTTCGCCGCCGATAGCCGTACTCTGTAATCAAGGGGTAATTATTATAGGTATTATTGCTTTCACCTTGCACATAATATATAATATAAATTATTATTACCTGGTTATAATATCAGCTCGTATTATTGGAGGAGGGATAGGTTTGGTAGAAATAAGACTCCATGGAAGAGGAGGACAGGGTATTGTTATAGGTTCGAGCATTCTCGGCATGGCTTTCTTTCTCGAAGGAAGATCGGTTCAATTTTTCCCGGAATTCGGTGTTGAGAGAAGAGGTGCTCCCGTACAGGCTTTTTTAAGAGTTGGAGACACCAAAATAAAGGCTCATTATAGCATATATGAACCTGACCATGTTATCTTGTTTGATTATGCTCTTTTCAACCGAGTAAAAGTAACTGATGGATTGAAAACTAATGGGTGGTTGCTGATAAATAGCAGAAAGACTCCAGATGAGTTTGCTTTTGGTGAAAAGTATAGAATAGCAACTGTAGACGCTGACGGAATAGCATTAAAAAACAATCTGGGCAGTTCAGCGTCACCAATAATAAACTCTGCAATTGCCGGGGCTTTCGCAAGAATTATGGGAAATGTATCGTTGAACTCTGTTGCCGAAGCGATAATGGAATTAGTGCCGTCAAAGGTTGAAGAAAACATAGCATCCGCAAGATCTGCGTTTAAAGAGGTTATAATTGGATCAGTACCGTCAAAGGCTGAAGAAAGCATTACCTCTGTAAGCTCTGCCTCTAAAGTGGTTATAATTGGATCAGTACCGTCAAAGGTCAAAGAAAAAATTGCATCTGCAAGACCTGCCTATCAAGAGGTTATACTGGGGGGATGATATGATAAAGGATACTGTATTCGTGTATGATGGGGAAATACCGGAAATGCCGGTAACAATAGGCAGTATGAACGTTAACAAGACAGCAGACTGGAGATATGTAGCTCCGGTTATCAACTATGAAAAATGCTCCGGGTGCATGATTTGCTGGAAGTACTGTCCCGAGGTTACCATACAAATTACGGAGGATTTGCCGGCCATTAATTATGATTATTGCAAGGGATGCGGGATATGCTCCATCGAGTGCCCGAAAAGCGCAATAGAAATGGTGGTCGAAGATAAATGAAAACGTTAATGACCGGTAATTATGCAGTTTCTCACGGCGTCAGGCTTGCCGGTGTGCAGGTTATAGCATCATACCCCATAACCCCGCAGACGCAGATAGTTGAAAAGCTTTCAGAAATGTGCGCAAAAGGTGAATTGAATGCCAGATACATAAATGTCGAATCCGAACACTCTGCCATGGCGGCATGTATTGGCGCCTCGGCGACAGGAGCCAGAGTTTTTACGGCGACATCCTCGCAGGGGCTTGCTTACATGCATGAATTGCTCCACTGGGCCTCGCGGGCAAGATTACCGATAGTAATGGCAAATGTAAATAGGGCAATGGCACCGGGCTGGAACATATGGGCCGATCAGAACGACAGTCTTTCCCAGAGGGATACGGGGTGGATGCAGATTTACTGCAAAGATAATCAGGAAGTCCTAGATTCAATTATTATGTCCTATAAAATCAGCGAAAAAGTGAAATTGCCTACTATAGTCAATCTGGACGCATTTGTCCTTTCACACACATCGGAACCTGTAGAAATTCCCGATATTGAACAGGTGAAAGCATTCTTGCCGCCATATTCACCTGAAATCAAGCTTGATATCAATAACCCGAGGACATTTGGCACTCTGGCCGATCCCGGTGTATACAGCGAGTTCCAGTTTAAAATGCAGAAAAGCATGGAAGATGCTGAAAAAGTAATAGCCGATACCTGCAAGGAATTTGAGCGATTATTCGGCAGAAGTTACGGGATGCTTGAAACATATAAGCTGCATGACGCTGAAGATCTTATCGTAGCTACTTCAACAATGGCGGAGACTGCTTCAATAGCAGTGGATAGGCTGCGTGAGGAAGGGAAAAAAGTAGGAGCGTTAAGAATAAGATATCTTAGGCCTTTTCCGGCAAAGGAAATATATGAGCTTGTTAAAGGGAAGAGGCTGCTTATTGTACTTGACAGGAATATTTCCTTCGGCGCTCAGGGCATTTTCTGCCAGGAGGTTAGGTCCGCAATATATGGCAAAGCAAACATACCGGATGTTTACGGGTATATACTTGGCCTTGGAGGCAGGGATGTAATACCGGGCAGGATAATTGATATTTATAAGGAGATTGAAAATAATTCCGATTCCGACAGAAGATTTTTTTGGGGGGATATAAAACTATGAAGCTTACGATTCCGCGGGAAGAACTGATTACATCGGGACATACCGCATGTCAAGGATGCGGGGCTATGCTGGCTATGCGTTATGCGCTTAAGGCTTTGGGGCCTAAAACAATGATTACGGTGCCTGCATGCTGCCAGATTGTCATTGTCGGTCCGGTTACCCATACAAACCTGAATGTCCCAATGCTGTCGTCCGCTTTTGCTTCGGCTGCGTCTACTGCGGCAGGAATAAAAGCAGGGCTTGAGGTTCAGGGGAAGGATGATATCAATGTTGTAGCATGGGCAGGCGACGGCGGTACTTTTGATATAGGCATCCAGGCATTGAGTGCCGCTGCCGAGAGGCATGAAGACATATTGTATTTTTGCTATGACAATGAGGCATATATGAACACCGGAAGGCAGAGGAGTTCAGCTACGCCATATGGTTCATGGACCATGACCACACCCAGGGACAATCTGAAAAACGTACCCAAGAAAGATATAGTGCAAATAATGGCAGCCCATAAAATAGAATATATCGCCACCCTATCCATAGCTCATCCTGAAGATTTTATAAGAAAGGTTAAGAAGGCGGCGCTTATAAAGGGCACGAAATTCTTTCACATATTATCGCCCTGTCCCTCAGGCTGGTTGAGCAAACCGGAATACACAATAAGAATTGCCAGAATGGCTGTAAATACGAATTGCTTCCCGCTTTATGAGATCGAGAATGGTGAAAAATATACCGTAAATATAAAACTCAGGGATAAAACGCCGATTTCTGAATATTTAAAGTTACAAGGGAGATTCAGCTACCTTACTGAGGATATGATCAATCAGATTCAGTCAGAAACAGACAAAACCTGGCTTGATTTGCTTAGAAAAGAATCTGTATAGAATTGCAGTTCGAGGAAGATTCCATTTCCCTCCGATCAATCAGAGGTGCATGTTGCCGTACAATCCTTTTCTACTTTCCATTCAGTCTTTTATAATATATTTTTTCAAAAAAATAAAAACATGCAGGATTTTTTAATTCTATGTAGAATAATACTGTTATGGATTTTAAATTTTAAACCAAAAACTTTAACCAACTAAAGCGAAAGCAGAATTTGGCTTACAAGTTACGCATAATAGTAAAGGCAGGTGCTTTCATTGGAGACATTGCACTACAAGACAGAGACTCTTGTAGAGGTCGCATATAAAGAGATAAAGAATAACATTACCGAGAGGATACTTATTCCCGGACAAAAAATAATCATAAGGGAATTGTACGAGAGATACGGGATTAGTGAAACACCTATTAAGCAGGCGTTGAATAGGCTTGTCACAGAGGGCGTTGTAGAGAGTATTCCGAGAAAGGGAATGAGAGTACGTAATGTCGAGTGGGAAGAAATCGAAGAACTGATGGATATCAGATTTATGATAGAAACCTACTATATCAGTCAGGCTATTCAAACTGTGAAGAATAATCAGTTTATCAGGGAACTGATGAAGGAGAATCTGGAGAAACACATGCAGCTTATAGAGAATGTAGCTAGTGTAAAGGATTATTTTCAGAACTACAATCTGGACCAGGAATTTCATCAATTATTCATCAAATGTTCGGGCAACAAGAGAATTGTGCAGATTTACAATAATCTAGGGACCCATGTCTACTCATACTATACATATGGGAAGCAGGATAAAGAGGGAATGATAGAAGGTGTCAGAGAACATGAGGCAATATATCAGGCTTTGGTAGCGCAAGACGAATCCAAGTTACGCCAGGTCATAGAGGTTCATTTGATTAATGCCAAACACAACGTACAGAAGATGTTGAAAAACGGTAAGAATGGTTGAAGATAACAGAATAATATTAAGTAAATAAAACAGATTATAAGGAGAGACAGATTAATGGATTACAAGGTGGACCTTAGTAATAAAGTGGCAGTAGTGACGGGAGGCGCGGGTATTTTATGTTCCTGCATGTCAAAAGCGTTATCGGCTCAAGGAGCCAAGGTCGCTGTTTTAGATTTGAGGAGGCAGGATGCGGAAAAGGTTGCAGATGATATTAATCAGGCGGGTGGAATAGCGGTCGGTCTTGGGGTGGACGTACTGGATAAGGATTCTCTGGAAGCAGCAAGGAGCGTTATATTAGGTACATTTGGAACCATAGACATTTTGATTAACGGTGCCGGTGGTAACAGTCCTCATGGTACAACCGGAGCGGACAAGACCTTTTTTGATCTCACCCAGGAAGGCATTCAGAAAGTAATTAACCTGAATTTTATGGGTACGGTGTTGCCTACGCAGGTTTTTGGAAAGGTTATGGCAGACAAAGGAAAAGGCAATATCATAAATGTGTCCTCCATGTCAGCATTTACACCACTTACAAGAACCATTGCGTACAGCGCTTCAAAAGCAGCGGTAAGTAACTTTACCCAGTGGATGGCTGTACATTTCAATCAGGAATATTCAAAAGACATCAGAGTCAATGCAATTGCTCCTGGCTTTCTGCTCACTGACCAAAACCGATATCTTATGATGGATGAGAAGACCGGAGAACCTACGCTAAGGGGAAGGAATGTACTAAATGCCACGCCCATGGGCAAGTACGGAATTCCCGAGGATCTGACAGGAGCAGTGCTGTTCCTTTGCTCAGAGGCGGCATCCTTTGTCAATGGTGCAATCATCCCTATTGACGGGGCATTTTCTGCTTACTCGGGGGTATGATTGCTACCGGGCTCCTCTATCTTTAAGGAGTCATATGCACACTGCGCGTCGGCGCCGGCTTGAATAGGTCAATCAAAAGCTCATAAAAGTATGTGTTTTGAGCAGGCTTTTGAAGGATAATTACATAGGAAAGGATTGAGACTGAGCAACTGTTTGAGTGTTCATAGGACAAAACCAATTCTTTCGTATCGCGAGGGGAGGAATGTGAAGACAGCGTATACCGCAAGTATTCAGGAAAGCATTCGTAGGCCAAAAAGAATCAGAAGGGAGAATTTAGCATGAAGAGTATTAAAAGGATTTTAGGAGCATTTTTGGTAGTCGTGATGTTAGTCTCAATTGTTGCCGGATGTGGTGCAAAGAAGGAGACTCCGGAACAGGAAACACCGGTTCAGGCGGAAACCACGCAGGCGGCTACTCCGGAGCCTACGCCAAAGGCGCCGGAAAAAACATATGTGTTGAAGTTCAACCATGTATTAGCAGAATCAGAACCGTATCACAAAGCTTTCAAACTGTGGGCGGAGCGTGTTAATGAGAGAACCAACGGCGGCTTGCAGATTGAGGTTTTTCCAAGCGCACAGCTCGGCGTGGAAGAGGATATCATTGAGCAGTTAAAGCAGGGAGCCAATGTGGGTCAGAACACCGACTCAGCAAGACTTGGCATGTATGTTCCGGAAATAGCTGTTATGAATGCGCCATATTTTGTTGATTCTATTGAAGAGGTTGAAAAGCTTAAGGAGCTTCCCTCGGTTAAACAGTGGAAGGAACGTCTGGGAAAAGAGTTTGGCATAAAGGTTTTATCCTTTAATTGGGTACAAGGTTTAAGGCACGTATTGACCAACAAACCCATCAAAACCCCAGAAGACTTGAAGGGACTCAGGATCAGAACTCCAGGCGCACCGATTTGGCAGGAATCTGTCCGTTCTTTAGGAGCAACACCGGTGGCAATGGCCTTTGGTGAGGTTTATGTCGGTTTACAGCAGGGTGCTATTGATGGCGCTGAACTGGTATACAGAAATGTAACCGGTGGAAAGCTTTTCGAAATAGCAAAATTTATGAGCGAGACAAAGCATATTTTGCTTATCAACTTTGAAGTAATAAGCCAGAAGTGGTTCGACAGCCTGCCGAAAGAGTATCAGGATATTCTGGTGGAGGAATGCGACAAGGCCGGTATGGAAGTATCAAAATCAATGCGGGCGGAAGTTGAAGAGATCAAGAAGCTGCTCGTAGAAAAAGGAATGACCATTGTTACCGACGTAGATGTCGCAGCTTTCAAGAAAGCCGGAGAAAAAGCTTATGAAGCTTTAAAACTCACCGAGGTTAAGAACCAGATTTATAAGGAACTGGGCAAATAATGCATCAAGGGATTAGGGATCGTTCATACAGATTTCAGACATAAGAAAAGTATCTTTCCGGCTCTGCCAGCAGGCGGAGCCGGGAGGAAAATAAACGTCGGGGTATGCGGTTTTGCTGTTTAGTGTTAGTTTATGGTTGGGTGGTTAACACTATTACTGCGAATGAATAATAAGAATAAAATTCCTAACATTCTAACATTATTTTTCTATAAATCTTAATTTCGTACTGAGGGCAGAGGTGTTGAATGATGATGAAAATCTATGAATATATAGGCAAAGTTGAGCTTATTATAGCCAAGTATGCATTGGCTGTGCTAACTGCTCTTGTGTTTGTGTCCGCAGTGGCCAGAACCCTGCGTTATCCGTTGGCATGGGCGGTGGACGGAGCTACCTTTCTTTTTGCCTGGTGCGTTTTTTTGGGTGCGGATATTGCTATGCGACAGGATAAGCTGGTATGTATTGATTTATTTGTAATCAGACTGCCAAAGAGAGTTCAATATTATATAAAATTAATTAATCATGGTATAATCGCAGCATTCCTTACAGCAATGGTTATATATGGAACGATGCTATCTTTCACCACATATATGAGGACGTTCCAAGGGATACCATGGATAAGCTATACTTGGGTCACTATTACAGTTCCATTAGGGTGCCTACTTATGTTAATGACTACCATCCTTAAAGTCAGGGATCAAATAAAGCAGGGCTCGAATTATTTACCACAGTACACGAGTGATAATAAGGATTTTTTGTAACAGGCTTTATTTTTGCCATAAAAGCTTAGGAGGATGAAAAAATGGTACTGGTTCTTATTACTTTTACTTTATTTATGTTGCTTGGAATGCCTGTGGCTTTTGCAATCGGAATATCGGGAGCTGCCTTCTTTCTGACACAGTCTACGTTGAGCTTTACGGTGCCTGTTCAGCTTACGCTTACTCAGACACAGAGTTTTGTCATTTTGGCAATTCCTCTTTTTGTACTGGCTGGAAATCTTCTGAATGAAACAGGAATTACACAACGCCTGATGAAGCTGGCGTCAGTAGTCGCAGGGCATTTTCGGGGTGGATTGGCACAGGTCACAATCGTGCTGGAATTGATGATTGGCGGAATTACCAGCTCAGCTATCGGTGATGCGACAATGCTGGGCCGCGTATTTGGCCCGGGGATGATTAAGAAAAAATATTCCTTGGGGTTTGCTGCCGGAGTTATCGGATGCAGCTCGATCATCACCACAATGATACCTCCGGGGACAGGGTTGGTTTTATATGGAAGCATTGGGGAGGTTTCTATAGGACGCCTTTTTACAGCGGGTGTTTTGCCCGGTCTGTTAATGACGATCTTTTTAATGGGTAGTGTAGCTTTTACGGCAAGGAAAAGAGGATATCCACCCGAAAGAGTGAAAAGAGCACCAACTAAAGAAATTTTGACTACATCTTTTCAGTGTATATGGGCGTTGCTGTTTCCTGTTATTCTGCTTGTCGGCCTTCGATTCGGACTCTTCACTCCTTCGGAAGCAGGTGCTTTCGCAGTAGTTTATGCAATTGTTGTCGGGCTGGCAGCATATAAAGAATTAACGTGGAAGAAGTTTATAAAAACACTTGAGAACACTGTCGCCGATATTGGCATGATAATGCTTCTGATAGCTTTATCAGCAAGCCTTAGCTATGCCTTGACCTGGGAGCAGATACCCCAGGCGCTGGCTCAGTTGCTGCTTGGAATTTCCACAAATTCCACGGTTATTATGTTGATTCTTGTAGTATTCCTTCTGCTCGCAGGAATGTTTATGGATTCTACTGTGCTGATACTGCTGCTGACTTCAATGCTTATTCCTGTGGCAAACCAGCTGGGCATCGATCTGGTTCATTTCGGAATAGTAACGGTGCTCACTCTTACTATCGGGCTTTTGACTCCTCCGGTAGGGATTGTACTATATATTGTGTGTTCCATTTTTGAATGCTCGATATGGGATTTTGTCAAAGAATCCTGGCTGCTTATTTTAGCGATCGTGCTTGTAGTTATCGCAGTGATAATTTTCCCGCAATTATCGCTATTCCTGCCTAATCTGCTTTATGGGACTTGATTATGAATCTATAATACATAACGATAAGGATCTTTTCTTTGAAGGACTGAGATTAGCCTAAGGAGGATATTGAATAAATGGATTTTTCAAACAAGACTGTTCTGGTAACCGGTGCAGGCGCAGGAATAGGCAGAGCAACAGCAATATTGTTCGCAAAAAACAAAGCCAGGGTAGCAGTGAATGCGCTGGAACCCGATAATGTGCAAAGCGGTAAGGTTACAGTCGAACTGATAAGAGAAGTGGGAGCAGAGGGTATTTTTATACCGGGGGACATTTCAAATGCTTCCGATGCCGAGAGAATAATCCGTGAAACGGTGCAAGCCTTTGGGAGAATAGATATTCTGGTAAATAACGCAGGGATTGTCATACCGGGCAGAGTTGACAATATGTCGGAGGAAGATTTTGATAAGACCATGAATGTAAATGTCAAAGGCACTTTTCTTGTATCCAAGTATGCGGTGCTGCAAATGAAAAAGCAGGGTGGCGGAGTGATTGTAAATAATGCCTCGGTAGCGGCATTGAAGGGTCATACCGACAGGAGCGCGTACTGCGCTTCGAAGGGTGCGGTGGTGTCCCTGTCAAGGGCTATGGCTGCAGATTATATCAAGGATAATATACGGGTGAATTGTGTCTGTCCTGGAACTACTTATACCCCGGCAATAGAGGAAAAGATCCGGACAGCGTCCGATCCTGAAGCCATGAGGGCTTCATTTGTTGCCCGACAGCCCATGGGACGTCTAGGAAAGGCGGAAGAAATCGCATATGCCATGTTGTTCGCTGCCTGTGATGAAGCTGCCTACATGAGCGGCAGCGTCATTAGCATAGACGGCGGGATGACTATGTAACTATCATTGCAGCACGGATTTTCTGGCATGACTTTATGCTCCCGATGATGTATGCTATAGTCAGATTTGTATGTTTGACTGTAATACTCATCAGATAATGTAATCTGTGCAAAGATAGGAGGATTATTATGCCACAACGCAAAGTCGAGTGGAGAAACATCAAGATCGGGTTCAAATTCGGGACGGCTCTGTTTATAGCAATTTTGCTTTTCATAGCTTCGATGGCAATTGTTTTTGAGCTAAATGGCAGAAATTCCGAAGATATGGAGCTTCTCAACCAGAAAGACATAAAATCTGAAGACATTGATGAGTTTATCAAGATTGTATTGGAAAAGGAAATGCTCATTTCTGATTTTATCTTGTTTTCGAGTCAGGAAGCCTTAAACAAATACAACTTGCACAGCTTTAAGGAACTGGAGAAATTGGATATTATCAAACCCATTATGACTGCATACAACCAGCAGAAAGAGTACGATATCCTAAAGGAAAACATCAAGACGATAAACAGTATATTCATACAAGAAGTGGTGCCGGCTGTGGAACGCAATCAAAAAACCATCTTCATGTTAGCTAAGTCTAATTTGATGGATAAACGCAATGAAATTGTTTCCGCATTGGAAGCTCTGAAGACACCTTTGCAGGAGGATAAACGGGCAGCAAAGCAAAATGTACAGGATGGCTTGTCGCTGGTGAATTTCGTACAGCTTCTGTGCTTGGCAGTTTCAATCCTGCTCAGCGGACTGGTGATGCTTCTTATCTCCAGACCTATCAGCAAAGGCCTGAAAAGTATCATCCGTAAAGCGGAGGAGATAACAAAAGGCAATCTTGATTGGGCGGATATAAGTTATAAGGGGCGTGATGAGATTGGACAGCTTGCCCGATCCTTCAACATTATGAATGCCTTTTTGAAAAATATCATAAAGGGTATATCGGACACTACACTCAGTACTAATAAACAAAGTGAAGATTTGAATATAAAAATGGACATGGTTAGGGGAGCAAGCCTGCAAATATCAAAAATTATGGAGACCTCAGCAGTGGAAAACCAGAATCAGGCTACCTTTATAGCGGATATATGGAAAAAGGTTGAGGAGTTCGAAAACACTATCCGGCGAGCTGATGAACTGGGAGATAATCTGAATAATAAATCCAGGTTCCTTCTGGATATATCCAATCAGGGGAAAATGCTGATGGAGAATTCTGTATGCAATATGGTAAATACAAATTCAATTTTTGAAGAATCCATGGGTAAGCTGCAAAACCTGAATGAGAAAAATAGAGAGATTTCTAATCTGGTAGAAGTGATCCGAGATATCGCCGACCAAACCAATCTTCTTTCGCTGAATGCAGCTATTGAAGCGGCTCGGGCAGGCGAGGCGGGGAAAGGCTTTGGGGTAGTGGCCGCCGAAATAAGGAATTTATCCGCTCAGGTGAATGGCTCTGTAAAGCTCATAACAGGAATTGTCGAAGGCATTGCGAAGGAATCGCAGGTTTTAACACAGGTTCTGAATTCGGGAAGAAGTCAGGTTAATGCTGATACGGAGCAGATCAAAGATACGGGAAAAACATTCGACAAGATTTATGCAGAAGTAACAGACATGGTTTCAAAAATTAACGATATCTGCCATCATATGAATGAGCTGGTATCAGGGGTCATATTCATCAACAGTCAGACCAAGGAAATTATGCTGATTTCAGAAAGTGCAGCTTCTGCAACAGAAGAGACAACAGCTACAATTCAAGAGCAGCATGCATCTATCGAATGTATAGGACAGTATGTTCAGGAACTGGCATCTCTTGTAGGCAACTTGAAAGAGATGGTTTCCGAATTTATACACTGATAAGTTGCCGGCACGGTAAATTCTATTCTTGAGGTTTGTGAAGAAACGGGGGACCGAACTCCGCAATGATAAGGGCATTTTAAACAGGAGGTTGAATATGTCAAGATTTAAGATAGTGGTGACGGATGATCGTTATGGTAATTATGATGTGGAAAAAGCGGTACTGGGTGCAATTAATGCCGATATTATCGTTGCGAATAGTGAAACGCCTGAAGAAGTGCTTAACGTTTGCCGGGACGCCGATGGTGTCATGGTGAACCTTGCACCCATGCCGGCACAAGTGATCCGAGGGTTGGAAAAATGCAGGGTCATTGCCAGATACGGTGTAGGCTATGACAATGTAGATATAAAAGCTTGCACGCAGAAAGGGATTTATGCAACCAATGTAACCGATTATTGTGCGGAAGAAGTATCCGACCAGGCATTAGCTCTTCTTTTAGGCTGTATACGGAAGATAGCTCGCAGAGATGCCCAGGTACGCCAAGGACTATGGAATGTCGGCAAGGCAGATCCGGTATACCGGATTGCAGGTAAAACAATTGCGTTCCTGGGGTACGGATTGATTGCGCGCTGCCTGCATCGCAAGATTAAAGGGCTTAATCTTGGCAGAGTGTTAGTATGCGACCAGTTTCTAGATGCGGAGTTTGTGAAGTCACAGGGAGCTGAACAGGTGGATCTTGAGACGGCGCTGAAAGAGGCCGATTACATATCAATCCATATGCCGTTGAACGACGATACTCGTGGAATCATTAATGAAAAGGCATTTGAGATGATGAAACCAACGTCAATTATTATCAATACTTCGCGAGGGCCGGTTATTGATGAAGCAGCCCTTATCAAAGCCTTGAGCACCGGCCGGATTAACAGCGCCGGGCTTGATGTGCACAATAAAGAGCCTCTGGACAGGAATAACCCGTTAATGAAATTGGAAAACTGCATACTGACGGACCATATGGGTTGGTACAGCGAAGATTCCATGGCGGAATTAAAAAGGAAGGTCGCTGAAAACGTAAGGGATGTTTTAAGTGGAAAAGAACCTAAGTACCCAGTGAATAAATTATAATTAAATTGGAGGGATTCTCTATGAAAGAGATATTAAAAAAGATAGGTGAATTAGGCATCGTACCGGTGGTAAAGATAGACGATGCAAAGGATGCGGTGCCGCTGGCACAAGCGCTGTACAAGGGCGGACTGCCTGTAGCTGAAATTACATTTCGCACCGCTGCCGCAGAAGATTCAATCCGTAATATTGCCACAGCACTGCCCGATATTTTAGTGGGAGCAGGCACTGTCCTGAGCGTAGAGCAGGTAAAACGGGCGATAGGAGCAGGTGCGAAGTTTATTGTCAGTCCGGGATTCAACCCACAGGTAGTGGAGTATTGTGTGAATGAACAGATACCTATTACTCCTGGCTGCAGTAACCCAACAGATATCGAGATGGCTCTGGGCTATAAGCTGGAAGTTGTGAAGTTCTTCCCGGCGGAGGCATCCGGCGGACTTAAGATGCTGAAAGCAATCAGCGCTCCCTACGGTATGGTTCAATTCATCCCCACCGGGGGGATAAGCGCGGAAAATATTAATGAATATCTTTCATTCAACAAGATACTGGCCTGCGGCGGAAGCTGGATGGTAAAAGATGAGCTGATCAAGGAGGGCAATTTTGACGAAATAACACGGCTGACCAGGGAAGCTGTCAACTTGATGCTGGGCTTTGATCTGGCACATATCGGCATTAACACTGCGAGTGAACAGGAATCCCTTGAGGTAACAAAGAAGTTTTCAAGCATATTTGGCATGCCCCTTAAGGAAGGCAGCAGCTCGAATTTTGCGGGGACAGGTATTGAGGTCAACAAGAGCATGGGACTGGGCAAGAATGGCCATATAGCCATCAAGACCAATAATATCGGCAGAGCCATTGCATACCTGCAGCGCAATAATGTGGAAGTTGACATGGCCACTGTGAAGGTCGCCGGGGGGGCTGTCATAGCTGTATACCTGAAGGAGGAAATCGGAGGGTTTGCCATTCACCTGCTGCAAAAAAAATAACACATAGATTATTATTGAGACAATCATTATAAGTTGGATAGGAACTCAATTATGAAATGGGAATCTGTTTCTAATATTCAGGAGGAAGATACTATGGATCAGAAAGTAATTACTTTTGGAGAAATCATGCTTCGTTTAAAGCCGCCCGCATTTGAGCGTTTCCTTCAATCACCTGTGTTTGAGGCTACCTTTGGCGGCGGAGAGGCAAACGTTGCCGTTTCACTGGCTAATTTTAATGTTCCGGTATCCTATGTGACACTGCTGCCGAAGAACGACATCGGGACCGCCTGCATTTCAGAGCTCCGCAGGTTTGGTGTGGATACATCCATGATCAAAAGCGGATCGGGCAGGATGGGGATTTATTACCTGGAGGCAGGTGCAAACCAGAGGCCATCCAAGGTGGTCTATGACCGTGAATACTCCTCCATTGCACTGGCAAAGCCGGAAGATCTTGACTGGGGCAATATATTTAAAGGAGCGACCTGGTTTCACATTACAGGTATCACTCCGGCAATCAGCGAATCCGCTGCAAAACTTTCAATTGAAGCGGTAAGAACCGCAAAAAATATGGGCTTGACGGTTTCGTGCGACTTGAATTATCGCAATAATCTATGGAAATATGGGAAGACCGCTATTGAGGTGATGAGTGAGCTGGTTAAATATGTGGATATAGGGATCGCCAATGAAGAGGATTGTCAGAAATCGCTTGGCATTCATGTGGATGTAGCGGTTGAAAAAGGCGAACTGGATACAGGCGCTTATGAACTCCTCGCAAGGAAGGTGCTGGAGAAATATCCCCAGATGAAGCTTATTGCCATCACCTTGAGAGAGAGCAAAAGTGCCGATCAAAATGGATGGTCTGCCTGTGCCTGCGATGGAAAGAAATTCTACCTAAGCCGCAGGTACGAAATTTCCGATATTGTAGACCGAGTCGGCGGAGGGGATTCATTCTCAGCCGGATTGATTTATGGCCTTAACGCTTATGTGAATACCGAGGATGCTCTGAGCTTTGCGGTGGCGGCCAGCTGCCTTAAACATTCTATCAACGGCGACTTCAACCGTGTTACTATTCCGGAAGTGGAAAAGCTCATGGGCGGTGATGCGTCAGGAAGGGTGCAAAGATAGTGAAGAATCCCGCAAGTAAATCGGGGAAACTGTGATCTTCCCCGATTTCGGGGAGAAGCTCAGCACACCCGAATCGGAATTCACAAAGGAACAGTTGATGCTGTTTATCGGAGAGCGGCGCTGTCTGAATGGCTATGAACGGGCGTAATGATTTCTGCGCCCGTGAAGATTGGACTTCAAAAGAAGGGCTCAAAAGAAGGGCTCAAAAAGGCTTGCCACAGTCACTTCAACTCCCAGCCCTTCATACGATTCATATGAAGGGATTAAGAAGATTTCCACAAATTACATAAAGGATTATTGCAAATCGTGTTGAAGATATATTATGTGAACTTTTAAAGTTTATAGTGGAAATCTACTACAAGGAGCATCTGCAAGGGGGGTCTATTAAGATGAGCTTAAAAAAAATAATTATCTCAGGGGTACTGTGCGCAGGTATCCTTTTAGGCGGTTCAAGCATTGCATACGCACTGAATATAAGCTACAAGGTGCAATCGGGAGACACCTTCTGGATTGTAAGCCAAAAATACGGTGTGCCTATCACCCGGTTAATGCAAGTGAACAACGCTACTCAGAATACAATATTGTATATAGGACAGAATATATTAATACCAACTGACTATGGAATAATTCATACCGTTGCCGCAGGGGATACTTTTTGGATTATTAGCCAGAAGTATAAGGTCGATATGAAATCATTGATGGCGAACAATGGGGCTGATGAATACACAGTACTTTATATAGGACAAAAGTTGAAAATACCACCATCCGGAACGACAGGCAATACGCCTGCAGAGACGCCTACCACCGCAAAGCCTTATGTCACCTACATATGGCATACAGTACAAAAAGGGGAAATCCTCTGGGATATTGCTATCAGATTCGGGATACCCTTCAGTGAATTGTTAATAGTAAATAATCTGAACGAATCGTCAATTGCAAATATTGGAGATGTAATAAAAATACCTGTTCATCATGTGCCTGTAAAAAGCACACCCGGAGAAAGGCATGGGGAATATTTGGATTGGTGGACAGAGGCACAGTATGTTGTGCCTGTTGGAAGTGTAATTGAGGTTGTAGATTTCTACACAGGAAAGTCCCTTAATGCTAAACGTACTACCGGTGCAAACCATACTGATGCTGAAACCTTATCCTTAATCGATACCCAAATTATGAAAGAGATATGGGGAGGAAATTTCAGTTGGGTGGCACGTCCGGTGGTTCTTAAATACAACGGCAGAAAAATAGCTGCAAGTATGTCCGGTATGCCCCATGCCGGCAATGATGCCGCTCCCGGAGGTGTCTATACTACGTGGAGAAGCGGTAACTACGGGCCGGGTTATAACTTGGATTGGGTGAAAGGTAATGGAATTGATGGTGTTTTCGATATACACTTTTTAAACAGCACAAGACACTTAGATGGAAAAGTTGATGCGGGGCATCAGGAAAACATAAAAGTAGCGGCAGGAATAAAATGAACGGCAGAGGCATCTGATTTGCGATAGTTAACCACAAATAAGACCACGCTCCAAGGATTTTCTGGAGGTGGTCTTTTTGTACTAGAATTGTCAAATTAATAACAGTAAAACGTGGCAAAATAAATAAGAACAAATTGAGAAATAATTTTATTACTGGAGAAAAAACAGAACAATAATGGGAATAGGGAGGTATCAGTATGTCGGACAAAATCAAAATCAAACAAAGCGAAAACAATATTGAAGTGAAGCAATCCATTGATGACCTGGTATCAAGGGCGCAGAGGGCATTGGACCTGTTCATGTCGTATGATCAGAAAAAAATCGATACTATAGTGAAGGCAATGGCAATCGCCGGCCTGGAAAATCATATGAAACTTGCAAAAATGGCCGTTGAGGAAACAGGCAGAGGAATTTATGAAGACAAAATTACTAAAAATATTTTTTCTACCGAATATATTTACCACAGTATTAAGGATATCAAAACGGTAGGCATCATCACCGAAAATGAAAATGAGGGCTACAATGAAGTAGCGGAACCTGTTGGAGTTGTGGCTGCAGTTACGCCGGTTACCAATCCTACTTCAACAACGATGTTCAAATCCCTGATTTCAATAAAGACGAGAAATCCGATTATTTTTGCATTTCATCCCTCTGCCCAGAAATGCAGTGCGGAAGCGGCGATGATACTGAGAAATGCAGCGGTGGAAGCTGGTGCTCCGGAGTTTTGCATACAGTGGATCGAAAAACCTTCTGTTGAAGCTACGCAACTTCTGATGAATCACCACGGCGTATCCATGATTCTTGCAACCGGCGGCGCCAGCATGGTTCAGGCGGCTTACAGCACCGGAAAGCCTGCGCTTGGTGTCGGTCCTGGAAACGTACCCTGTTATATTGAAAAAACGGCGAATCTTAAAAGGGCCGTCACTGATCTTATTCTTTCAAAGTCCTTTGACAATGGTATGATCTGTGCATCCGAACAGGCAGTCATAGTGGACAGGGAGATCGCTGCGGATTTCGAATTGTTTATGAAAGAAAACGGCTGCTATTTTCTGAATAAGGAAGAGACCGAGATGCTTGCAAATATAACGTTCAATGAAAACAAATGCGCCATGAACCCCGCATTAGTCGGGCAGTCGGCTAACAAAATTGCCCGGCTTGCCGGATTGTCTGTGCCCGAAGCGACAAAAATCCTCGTTGCATATCTGGAAGATGTCGGTCCCGGATATCCTTTGTCAAGAGAAAAACTTAGTCCCATACTGGCTTACTATATTGTAGATTCTACCGGGGAGGGAATACGGAAGGCGGAACAAATGGTGGAGCTCGGTGGATTAGGCCATTCGGCGGTAATCCATTCCCAGAACGAAAGAATAATAGAAGAATTTTCCCGCAGGCTGAAAGCAGGGCGATTGATTGTTAATTCCCCGTCTACCCATGGTGCGATCGGTGACATATATAATACCAATATGCCTTCATTGACCTTGGGTTGCGGTTCATATGGAAGGAATTCCACTACCCAGAATGTATCTGTTGTCAATCTGATCAATAAAAAGAGGGTAGCCGTCAGGAGAGTGAATATGCAGTGGTTTAAGATCCCTGAAAAGATTTATTTTGAGTTTGGCGCAACTCAATATCTGAAGGACATGCCGGATATATCAAAAGCGTTCATCGTAACGGATTCCTACATGATTAAAGCCGGTTATGTCGACAAGGTACTGTATTACCTGAGAAAAAGAGAACAGTATGTTCACTGTGAGATTTTCTCCGAGGTGGAGCCGGACCCATCGGTGGAAACCATCAAAAAAGGCAGTGACCTGATGCAGAAGTTCAAACCTGATGTTATTATAGCTCTAGGCGGAGGCTCCGCCATTGATGCGGCAAAGGGCATGTGGCTCTTTTACGAACAACCTGATGCCGATTTTGAATCTATGATTCTAAAATTCATGGATATCCGAAAAAGAATTTACAAATTTCCCAAGCTTGGTAAAAAAGCAAAAATGGTCGCCATTCCGACAACTTCCGGCACCGGCTCCGAAGTAACCTCCTTTGCGGTAATTACGGATAAGGAAAAAAATATTAAATATCCGCTTGCAGATTATGAACTGACTCCTGATGTGGCCATCATCGATCCGGATTATGTAATGACTGTTCCACCGGCAATTACGGCGGACACAGGACTGGATGTCCTTACCCATGCGATTGAGGCGTATGTATCCATACTGGCATCGGACTTCACTGACGGTCTGGCTGCCAAAGCGATCCAACTGGTTTTTGATTACCTGCCCCGGGCATACAGAAATGGGAACGACACACTGGCAAGAGAAAAAATGCATAATGCGTCCTGTATTGCAGGTATGGCTTTTACCAATGCATTTCTCGGCATCAATCACAGTCTGGCACACAAGCTGGGCGGGGAGTTCCATATACCGCATGGCAGGGCAAATGCGGTATTGTTGCCGTATGTCATAGAATACAATGCGCAAAAGCCGACCAAATTTGTTTCCTTCCCGAAGTATGAAACATTCATAGCAGACAAGAAGTATGCGGAGATCGCCAAAGCACTGGGACTTCCTGCGGCAACCACTGAGGAGGGAGTGAGCAGCCTTATCGGTGCAGTAAGAGGATTGATGAGGGAACTGAATATGCCGGCAACGATAGAGGAGTGTAAAGTAGACGCCAGGAAATTCCGGGAGAAGGTTTCAGAGCTGGCAGACAGGGCGTTTGAGGATCAGTGTACGACAGCCAACCCGCGGTTTCCTCTTGTTTCGGAGCTTGAGAAGTTGTACATGCGGGCATTTATCGGGGAGGGTAAAGCAGCTTCTATTTAGAACTACAGCGAAAAAAACATTAATTCATCGTCAGTTATGCGCCTTTCAGAAATATAGCCAATGCTTTAACAGAACCGGCAGAAAATGGGCAGGGGTATGTTCCGGTGCAAAGGGTGGCTCTATGGTATTTTGAAATGTCGAAGGCTTTGCGGAGTACAGCCTTTAAGCTCCCTAAACAGTCTGTTGAACGTCCTGATGCTGAAAAAGCCGGTTTCGTAAGCGATTTCGATGATTGGCTTCAGTGTGGCTCTGACCAAGGTTTCTGCTTTGTCTATACGCATACGGGACAGGTAAGCATTGAAGTTCATGCCGGTGGTTTTTTTGAAAAGACGGGAGAAATAAAAGCGGCTGAGGTTGGCTTCCTCTGAGATCTGCTCGAGTGTGATATCCTGTGTGTAGTTCTCTTCGAGGTATTTGAGCGCTTTCTGCATAGGCTTGGCAAAATTGGAAGCCAGTGGGCCGGCATAAATTTTTCTGGAATCTTCAAGATAGTCAGGGAAATATCTGAAAAGCGTCAGTAAAAGCTCATTTATTTTAAGGCCGGTAAAAAGCGGATATAGCATCTGCTTCTGTGTCATTTCCTGGACGATTTGGTCAAAAGCCCGTCTTATGTTCATTAGTATTTCATCTTCTGTTTCTCGAATAGAAAAATACTCGCTGTCCATGAAAATTGAACAAGGAAGAAGGTTGCCTAAGCAGTATTTGAAGGTGCTTAGAATCTCGGTCCGGAATATGATTAGTTTAATCGTTGAGGACCTGCTTTCACAGTTATAATAATGAATGTCCCCGCTCCCGCAAATTGCGACTCCGCCCTTCTCCAGAATCCGGTACTCGCTGTTTATGCCTACGCCGACGGCTCCCTCGCACACATATATCATTTCGATGTCCGTATGCCAGTGTGCAAAGAAACTCAGATTTTCGGACATGAATGCTGTTACCGGTATTTCTGTATTATACGTCCTGCTTTCGTAAAAGGCTTTCATAGCTGCTCCTGATAATTATATTAGCACCCCGGCGGCGATGCAAAGGGGTGTTTAAGTTGCTCATCATAAAAGACTTTATAGAAGTGTCCATTGTCAAGAAATCATAAGTGGCACAAAGGTAAGTTTACCGCAATTAATTTTCCGGAAGCGTCCCATTACATTATACTAAACAGAGCAAAAAATGTCCATGCAATATGATTGCAAAAACAATTTGAATAAATTGCAGGTTTAGGTGACGAGACTATGGTGCGAATCATGAGAATGAAGGTATATTTACAGACGAACTATCAACAATATATAATCATCCTTCAAAAGCTTACTTAGGGATCGTTGAAATATAACTTCCGCTATATCTTTTCCGAAGAACTACAC
>CAYGHY010000016.1:0-22365 GCA_964349435.1 uncultured Oscillospiraceae bacterium | reverse complement strand
CCTTTATACTGTTGCATGGCTTTGTAAAGAAAACCAATAAAACAACCGAACGAGAACTTGAAAAAGCATTAAGCTATAAATTAGATTATGAAAGAAGGTGTCAAGATGAGTAAAGCGGGAGTGAAATTTGAAGATATAAAAGCAAGGTTGATGAAGGACGAGGAATTTAAGGCAGAATACGAAAAATTAAAACCTCGGTATGAGTTGATAGCACAAATCATTGATGTTAGGAATCAGCTGAACATTACTCAGGAAGAGCTTGCCTTGCGTGTCGGGACACAAAAATCCAACATATCCCGTTTTGAAAGCGGCGACTACAACCCTTCACTGGATTTTGTCACTAAAATCGCCCGAAGCCTTGGCAAGGAAGTCCATATTACGATTAACTAAAAAGTAAAGATGACTCAGCAAAAAAAGTGAAAGAGGATAATATCACGAAAGTATCATCCTCTTTTTATGTTGCAGTCTTACCTATGGTTCACATTATATACAAAAAGAAAGCCGCCTAAGTCCACAGTGTCATAGAGACAATTTAAGAAAAGCAAACTGAATACGGAAAACACCCCGCCGGACAACAACTTTGTTGACTGGCGGGGTGTTTGGTCATTATAATAGGCAAGGACTTAGTTGAGAGAGGTTATTGTTATTCCCATTAAATCGATATAAAAAAACAGCAAATTCGCAGAGAAAAAGCCTATCATCCATCATGCTGACACCTTTTATTCTACAGCTTTGTTTGAGTCTTTCTGCTTTCGATTCATTTGAACAATCAATAACACACCCGTTCCAATTAATATCGCCTGCCCGGTTGAGAGCTGCGAATTTTGCTCCGATGAGTTGATATAGGGCATCGCTTTAAAGTATTTTACGGAGATCCTACCGGTTCCGTTAGCCTTCAGATAGACCGCATTCCCAATTTTCTTGGTAAACCCACTGATCTCTTTCCCGTCGGGCAGGGTAAAAGTATAGCTGATATTATAAGTATACCGCCCCGGTCTGCCATCATTCCGCTCTCCGCCCTCCCGCCGAATATTGGTAACGGTTGCGGTTGCTGGTTTTCCTATAATTCCTAGCGCAGTGCTCATAACTCCCCAAAGAATAGACGCTACCCCGAGAAAGGAGATTAGAATGCATGGTAAGAGTTTTCTTTTCATTTACGGCGCACCTCCTGCAGCGTCCGAGTTTTCTCAAGCACAAATTGTTCTGCCAGCGTATAGTTCTCGTCCGTACAAAACAGTGCGATATTTTCCGTCCAACCACCGCGCAGCAAAATGGTATGATTTTTGGGCTTAAATTTCACCTTTGTAACGTGGTTCCATTGGAGAAAAACTTCCTGTCTTGACTGTGCCAATAATCCCGATCCTGCCACGGCGGGTCTTCCGGAAAGCATGCCCAAAATCACCGTCAATGCGTTGATGATTCGGTTCTTTTTTGCCTGTTTCGCCTGCGTCCGGCAAAGCACCCCTTTGTTGTCCAGTACAAACTCCGCTTCGTATTTGCCTCGGTACGCCGCCATAATAAACAGCCATGTCAAAATAAGCAGTGCGGCGATGAGCCCCAGGGCATACAGCGTATCCCGACTTCTCCCTGAAATAAGTACAATGAGGAGAGCAACTAAACCAAAGGGGATGCCGATGGCAAACCCAAGCTGCTTTAAAATGACCGTATTCTTAAATATAGGCACACTGATTTGCCATGGGATTGTCTCTTGAATATCATTCATCACGATTCCCCCGATGAGTTCCTTTTACCAGCGTGGATTGCGATCCCATAAATCTGCATTGCTATTACCAAGCGTCGGACGATATTTCTACCTTTCAAAGCACATCTGGGCAATTAAGGAAGTCTTCCATCATTTTTAAAAGCTGTCGACCGGAAATGGAAGCGAATTCAGCAGCTCCCTCCTTGAAAACAATAGACACAATTTCTCGCATACCCGCACACACACACAACACACCCGCACCTACTATCTCGTTTTTTTCTGTCAGATTAAAGGCTTCAAGCATCACAACTGTCTGGGGTATGAGGAATTTTTCTGCGAATTCCTCATATGAGCCGAGAAGAGAGTATCCTCCATTAAAGATCGCTATTTTTTTTGTTGTAAGATGATCCAGAATTGTCTTTGTATCTTCAATTTTAGGAACGGAATAATTGTAGTTCCCGGTGAGGATGCGAGTCAGGCTACCCAGTTCAGGCTGATCAAGCTGCTGGCGTATCTGTGCAAAGGAAATTACTTTTTTTGTCTCCCTCCCCAAATAAGATAGAAGCACATCTGCCCGGCGGATATCCACTATGGCTAAAAGCACCAACAGCTCATCTCCCGAAAGCACTGTGTTTAGGTCGAAGGTTTTTAAGTCGGATATGCCGATCCACTGGGAAAGCTGAAACAACGCCTCATCCAACTTCTCCTGCGGGGAAAGGAGAACTTCCCCACCGTCGTTTTCTACCAGGGTATAGGCATCACCTGACTTATAGGCATATTTTTCAATGAAATATGAGCCGTCTTTCAATACAAGCCTTGTGCAACGCCGTGGATTTTCCGCGGTGCTGAGCAACTTGGCGGCCTCCTGCGTAAGCTTTCCTCCATCCAGAACACCCTTTTCGTCCAACGTATTTTGCTCATCACCCTTCAGCGCCATAGCCGTATCGGTACTGGAAAAAAGGCTCAGCGGATTGGAATTAGAGAATGTTTTTGCCAAAAAGGACATTTCCTTTTTATTTAATCTCATGGTTTAGTCCCCCTTCTACATAATTATCTATTGTCTGTCAGTCACCCAGAACAACTGGCTTGATACCATATTCGTCTCCCAGTGCGGCGCCAATTTTTTTAGCGCTCGTGTTGCTGATAATAACGTTCTTCAGGTTTGGCACGGCTTTAAAAGAACCTCTTGAAATAACAGGGTTGGGCAGGTCGCCGGCTAACTTGTCTGTAACAGCACCGACCGCCGCCTTATAGGCACCGTCTTTTAGACCCTTGGTTACAGCTTCGCCCACATCCTCGCCACGCAGCGCTGCACCTGCGGCAGAGCCTGCCGTTTCACCAAACACTGTAACACCTGCTTTGGCGGCAACGGTCTTCACTCCGCCACCTCCCGGAATGTAATCCAAAGCAGCGTCGGCGCCACCCTTTATAGCTCCTTCTGTTACATTTCCCCAGTTGACCACATCTTTTCCCTTTGCTCCGGCATCCGCCATGGTACCGGCCACTCCCTTAAGTAACTTGTATCCAGCGCGGATCTTTGTGCCTCCCGGCGTAATGATAGCAAGACCGTCAATACCCACGTCTGCGGCCGTGCCGACGGCTACTGCGCCGACTTCCATTGCACCGAGAACCTTATCGTTTCTTTGCCAGATTTCGGCCCATTCAGCAGCTCTTTTCTGCCTCTCTTCAACGATAGTTGAGATTTCCGCCATATTATCGGTACCGTACTTCTTTTTCAAAATATTTTCATAGTTGTCTTTATCTTCTTTTTGCGAAATTTTCTTCATACTGTCACGCAGAGCTTTATCGTATTCGCTTTCTCCTGCGCTCATCTTATCAAACTCCTTATTGTTCCAATCTTGTTCCTTTTTCATCTGCTCTAATGCTGCGCCATGTTTTTCGATATCCAGAACGCTGTTTGTTTGAGGATCCACCCATTCACCTGTTTTGGGATCTTTAACATACAGGGTTTGCGCACCGTTGGCTGAGGTTTGTACTACCATGGTTTCAGGCTCTTGGCCAGATTGATCATCCTCGGTAGCAGGTTTTTCTTCCATCTGTTCACCATCGGGCACTGGCTCTGGCTCTGGTTCTGGCTCTTGAGCTTCTTCCGTTTCCCAGGCGGGCTCGGCTTCCTCTTCATAATCGCTTCCAAAATCGTCTCCACCGGAAAGCACGGAACTGCTTTCGCTGTTTTCATTGTCTCCGACGGAAACAGCATCCCCTTCATCGGGATTGTCGGTACTTCCCATGGCATCCCCCAGCATAATCATGGCTATCTGCTCGTCGGTTTTGCCCGGATATTTCTTCTTGTACCAGCTCTTGTCACGTACTGCACTTTTAGCAGGCACCTTGGGCTTGAGTGCTTCCTGCAGGACGCTGACAATAAGTCCTACGAGGGGAGGGAACAGGATGCCTGCCGCAGCCTGGGCGGCATTGTCCGGCCCCGGAATCTTTCCCGCTCCTCCAGCTTTACCAAGCGCCGTCATCACGAAGGGGGGAAGCTCCCTCTGAGTCATGATTCCCGCTGCTTCTAAGTCATAGTTGTTGTTATCCGCGCCCTTTTCCGCGCTTGCTGCACGCTGGTAGTTACCGATTCCGTTTATGCCGATTTGTATTGCGCCGCCATCAACTTTGACAAGGGTTACCGTCCCTTCCGCCATAACATTAGCTTTGTAGGGCAGCTTAGTAAGATCAGCGGCGAAGTAAAACCGGGCAACTATTCCTTCTGCTGCTTCCTCTATAATTAAACAGCTTTGGGAAAAAGGCATACCCTCGTATTGTCCAATCAGCTCCAGCTCCGTTCCTTTATCCAGAACCGTAAGCTCGAAATCCTTCAGGGAAAAACTGCTGCTTTTCTCCGCTGCTTTCCCCATCAAAGTGCTTGTTTTATAAGTATCCAGATTTATTCTGTAGGTCCCTGTAAAATCTTCCCGCAGCTGCACGGGAAGAGAAGCCTTTACATAGAAGAGAGGTTCGCCGGTTTGATCGTAGCTTAAAACCTCCGGTTGGGACAGGGCAATGGAATAATTACCGGCAGGCAGTAGCATAGCGGGAGCGATTTTCCATGCTCCGTTGGCGATATTCTCAATGCTGACCCCATAGGATTGGCCGGAATACACCGTCTCCCCGTTTGCGTCCATAATTGAGATCTCTCCCGGAGAGGCACCCTTGCCGTCGTTAAAAGTACTCACGATAATTTCATCAATCTGATATTCCGCATCCAGCGCAAACACAGGAGGACGGGCTGCTTCGCTTTTACCGTAGTCATACTCCGCCTTTGTGTCTTTGCTGAGCTCTTCCTTTCCAAAGGCTTGCTCGGTTTTTACATCTTTGCCTTTATCGGGGTTGTTTTCCAGCTCCCAGGCAAGAAGCGACTGCCTGTATTTCTCATAAGCTCCAGAATGAAAGCCCTTCACCAAAAAGGCACCTGTCCAATTTTCCGAGCCTTCTACCGACAGGGTATATTGCCCTTTGGGTAGGGTGATGTCGCCGCTTGGTGTGAAAATGCAGGTGGTTCCGATCTCTGACGAGCCCGGCTGTCGGGATTCTCTGATTCCGCCGGATGTTTGTTTTTCCACGGTGAAGCCTTTGTAACTATTTCCAGCGGCGTCCTCCAACCGTAAAACAACCTCACCCTCCGCGCTTCCCTCAAGGGGGAGATAAATACCCGACAGCACGGTCTTTTCCTTAATCTCAAACGCTATCTGCGCTTCTCCGGAGCTTTTCCAGCTTCCGGTATAACCCACCACCAGATTTGTTTTTCCATTGTACTCAAGCGGTTCAGTATACCAGCGTCCGCTTTTGGCAGCGACCTTTTCATAGGGCTTATCAGGGGGCACATTATCTCCTGCCGCCAATACCGTAAGGGGCAGCAGGTTTGCAAGTGTAAAGCACAGGATAAAAATTCTAGCTATCATCTTTTTCATAATCCGACACCCCCTCCAGATATAATTCCTCTAATCAGCCCAACTCCGCCCTCAACCAGTGAGGGAGCTTTTGCCAGATAGGCATAGGACAGGGTCCACAGGAAGGAGAACAGGAAGGATATTCCTGAGGTTGCTATGGTGTTTCTGATCTCCTGCTTGCCCTTTGCTTTGCCAAACTCTATAGCTGACGCTGTCCCTACCGCCATAATACCTGCCGCAACAAATCCTCGTGTCTCAGACCAATTCAGATAATAGACGGCAAGCAACATCATGACCGTGAAGGGAACCAAAAAAAGCATACCGCTGTCTACAGCATCCCGGATGGGCTTCTTGCCCTTTTCTTTTTTGAATTTACCGTTAAACAGGCTTAAAAAGCTCCTGAGAAATTTTCTGAATAGCCAGCCGAACAAAAGACCAGCCAATGCTCCAAATATCATATCGTAGGGGTTTAAACGCTCCATCGGGTCGGAGAAGGTGCTGATTCCTATAGCGATAAAGCATAACCGCCGTACAAAGTTTCGCCCCATTTCTCCTGTCTGTCTATCCTTTTCCAATTCATTCACCTCCTATATATTCCCAAGAACTGACCATGAAATAAGTACCGCTATGCCTACTGTCGTAGCAATGGGGACACTTAGGGCATTTCTCCCGCCGGTCAGATCCCTGATGGTAATAATCATGGGGCCGATAGCCCATAAAACGCCTGTCACGCCAAATGCCACAGAGGTTTTCCAGCCCAATGCAAGGGAAAAAACAAGTCCAATCAAACCATAAATCAATGCTCCACTGTAGCTGAGGCAAAAGGCCGATACGGTATCTTTCATTTTCCGTTCTCCCTTGGACAGCTTCAAAATCGTCCAGATAAAAAATCCAATGAGCGGAATGACCAGTAGACCGTAAGCAATGCCGATGGCTCCTGAGAGCGGGACAAACTCCAATCCTTTCTGTCCTGTTTTATAAAGATCAAACCCTGTCTGACCAAAAAACAGGCCGAAGGCTACCGCCGACACTGCGACGGAGAGATACCATTTTGTGGTGAACAGGGAATTTTTCAACGTTCCCGCCGGGTTGATCATCATGCCGAAAATCGTCCTAAATAGCGCTGACTTGGTATTTTCCATAAGTTACACCTACCTTTCGAATGGGCTTATTTTGTCTTGGTCAGATAAAGGGTGAATTCGTTCACGCCGTCGGACGGTTTGGGGTTTTCAAAGTGGTCTCTTTCAAAGGTCTGGGTAAAAACGAATGTCGCGCTGACCCCATCTGCGTCCTTTGCAAAGACAACGGCAGTGCTTACTGTTCCTAATGGATAATCCGCCTTGTGTTCCCATTGCCCTGTGTCGGAATTGTAGGCCAACTCGCCGTTAGCACCGGTGTGCTTGTTCTCGTACCAGATGGTATCCTCTTCATGCTCTTCGAAGGTAATGACAATGCCGCCAAATTCACCTTGGGTTTCTTTCGCATCCCCCGTTATAAACAGGTATCGTTGGTTTTTTATATCAGCCTCGATTCGCTCAACCTCGTATTTCGTTGCGCTTCCCGAGCCTTCATAGGTGCCGCAGATATCTTTCATTTTCAAAGTGCCGTCCTCGTTCCCGTTCTCCGAACAACCTGCAAACAGCAGACAGAAAACAAGCGGCATCGCCAAGATAAATCTTTTTTTCATGGAAGTCTCCTTTCTGAGATATAAGACCAGCAGCCCTCGATCTTATTCGTTGTTAAATGGTTTTACTGCTTCTGCAGCTCATAGATGTAGTCCGTTCCAATCGCTAAAGCGGATATGTTAAATACTAACCGCAGCGCGATGCGGTCGCCCCGCTTCCCCTCGGGCAGTATGGCCGAAATTCTCACCTTGATGGAGGATATCCCCTCCTCAGTATTAAGCGTTTGCCGCGAGTTTTCACCTCTGCTTGTGTCGTCTCTAAAGTAGATGTCGCTTGAGCTCGACCCGGGAAACGACTGCTCGGCATCGACAAATGTCGCGTATCCATGAGCAAGGCCCCTCCATCCCGACAGGGTGTTTTCTGTTTCCGTCATAGACACATCGAGCGTTACCGTTTCGCCGATGCCGATGTTTTGGGGCAGCTCGCCAAATTCGCATCGCGCGCCATAGGTTTCCCCGTGAATATATTTTTTTTCGAAAACTTCTCTCGTCTCCCCATCGTAAACCGATCTTACGCCGTAGCTTCCACGGTTGTAATCAAAGGTGTATGTAAATTCAAAGTTCTCTTCGGTACTTTTTATTTCCGACAGTTCGTGGTCCTTGGTATCCACAAGCACCCACGCATATTTTCCTCCTTCGCCTTCGCCTTCGCCTTCGCCTTCGCCTCCGCCGCCCGCGCCACCCTCCCCGGAACCGCAGCCTGTCAGGCTAAAACCCAGCGTTAAAACCAGTAACAGCACTAAAACTTTCTTCATACAAACCAATCCCTTCTACGATAAATCAATAAAAATTCACTGTACCTCTTTGTCAAACACCGCTTCAAAGTCGTCTCCCGGATAGAGGGTTATTTTGTTCTATTTTAAAATACCTCTGACTTCTGTAAATCCGGAAAAACCAGATTCAGTGTTGTGAGACCAAGTGTCAACATTTGAATCGATTACCTCATAAGTGCCAGCTTTAAGTTTTATATCAGGAAATATATCCCAATATGCATTTTTAACATTTCCTTGTCCTTCTCTCCCCTTTGCCTTCCAAGGTCCATAGGATTTGCCATCTTGATCTATAAGTGATATTTCACCAGGCTTACCACCATTATTAAAATAGTGGTAATTTGTTAATGCTGTAACATGACAGTCCTTCTCAAGGGTTATATATGTTGGATTTTGAGGTTTGTTTTCTACACCATATATATTGGAGTTAGTCCATAAAATATCTTGTTCCATAGCGGACTTTTCTTTATCTGTACAGCCTACAAAAATTATTGTTAACAAACAAATAGCTAAAATCATTAAGATTATTTTTTTCATTTCAATTACCTAACTTTCTAAGTTTTATTTCAACAATGGGCATTTACATCGAAAACAGACGTCATCCTTGATATCGCACAGTGTAGCGCAAGCGTTGCAGAAGACGATGCTGTCTTTTGACTTGTCATATTTTTCATAGGAATTTAGTCCCGCATGATGCCGCACATGGTCGCCCACCTGAAAATAGTTGTACCGTGTGTCGTCGTCCTCGGCGGTTAGGAGGTGCGTTTTGCCACGCTTGTCGCGGACGATGACCGCATATTCGGTGTAATGATGGATGTAATAATCGTCGTCGCCGCTGCCAGTGCTCTGGCGGCGGTTTTTCTTCTTGATGGTTTTATCCACCACCACGCCATCCCAAGTCTTGCTTCTTTTTCTGGCAATGATGGTATAGAGCGCAATCGCCAAAAACATGCCGCCGATGCCCAACCCAATATACAACGCCTGCGGGTTTTCCATATTATCGACACCCAACTCGCCGGCTACGGTAAATCCGACAACGGCTGCCACAGCTAATACCGTAGAGAAGATGGCAGACCAGCGATTGGTGTTTTTGAGATACCCGGCAAAGGCCGGGTCGTGAATGCGCTCGGAGTAGCCAATTCTCCCGCCGCCCGCAACAGGGCGACTGTCCGGCTCAGAGCTTGTTTGCGCCCCACAGCCGGTACAGAAGCGGGTGTTATCCAGCAAAGTGGTCCCGCAGTGATTGCAGTACATAATCATTCCCCCTTGTCAAAATTTAATCGTAGTAATTTCGGTGAGGCTTACGCCCATTACCAGTCCATTATTTTTGCTGTTACTCCGGTTTCATGCCGTAGCTTTTGCGTTATTTCCACGATACTCTGCTTGTTTGTCATGCCATGTTGCAGCTCGATGCATCGCGTTTCATCATCTGTTCCAAATGTCAGCCAAATTCGTTCTTTATCGAGTTTGACCTGTTTCAAACGAGTGCCGCTGACCCCGTCACAGCCCCATTTATACACCTTGCTTCCAATTAGCAAGCCGAAAGTTGATACCACAGTTTCATTCAGTATCATTTTATCGGTGCAATTCTCCGCAGCAATAATGGCAAACGGTACACAAAGGATTTGATTATTGCAAATCAGGTTTGCATCTTGAAACAGCCGATTTCGTCTGTACAGGAAGATAAACAAAGCGACATCCGCAATGCAAAAAACAATAGCCAACTCTAGCGTTTGCGTGGCGGCAAACAGTGCTGTAAAAAGAATACAGACTACAAATAGTGCGGCACTGATATCCCGCCATTTTTTTATGATTTTCACTGTTAACCTCACCTGCCTTTAATACCATATTAAAGGCATCAGGAATATAATTCATCATCCGAAAGGTGGATTTTATGTAAAAAGCCTCTCATACTTTAGTATGAGAGGCTGGTTTAATCCAGTATTTATGCGGGTTCACGCTATGCATTGGCTTGGTTCTTTAAAAGGGTGCTGATAAGCTCTGCACGGCTACCAACATCGTATTTGGAATAGATGTTGTGTGCGTGTGTCTTGACGGTACTCTCGGTAATAAACAGAGCAGCTGCAATTTCCTTGTTGGATTTGCCGGTAAGAATAAGCTGCAAAACTTCCTGCTCACGCTCGGTCAAAGGATCAAGCATCTTTGCCTGGTGAATAATTTTTCCCTGCTGCCTTTCGTCCATGCGATCGTACGCAGTCAAATATGCATGGCTTTTCAGCAGCATAATGAGCTGCCGATTCAATAGCGGCAGTATCACAAGGGTGATACATACCACCGTTAGCGCAAGCACTGTTATCTCAGCCTCAGGAAGATTCGCAGAAGTCATCGACATTCCAATGGCTCCCCCGCAAAGCACTCCAAATACATTTGCAGAAAGCCCGATGCCAAACACCTTGACAGGTCTTTCGGTATAATCCAGCATTTCAGCTATAATGCTCCACCAAAACAGGTCAAAAATACCGCAAGCTCCCAGCATCAGCGTATCCACAATGATATAATCCATAGCACTTCGTCCAAGAAGCATAAAAGATAGGAATGCTGCCATAATCATACCCATGCCCACATATAGGAACAGGGGTCGCTTGGCTTTAAGAGGGAGGTTGCGCATGAAAGCCAGAGCAACGATATATGGTACAGCCCAATACCAGTTTACAAGCCGTGTCAAATGTCCAAATGCCGGGTTAATAACCTGATACATAAGCCCTGAATTGACGGTGATTACAGCGACGAACAGGAATAGCACCAGCATTGGTCTCTTCAGGTTGACGGGAAGTTTATTTCCATCGTCTTGGAGCGTCGCCTGAGCAGCACCAATCGGCAGCATGCAGATGAGCACGGTACCTATGACGAGGCAGAGCATGGAGAGTGCCAGCCCGACAAAAGGAAAACCGCTGCCGGCAATGACGTTGATTACAATCATAATGATATTCGAGAATATTAACACATCAGCACAGGATTTAAGGCGTTCGTTTTTCGGTGTAAATATTTTTAAATAATACCCCCATGCCGCCAAAGCGCAGCCGCTGATATAGCCTGCAAAAACCAATCCCACAAGCCAGAGAACTGATGGCGGAAAGAAGAATGGAAGGGTGAAAAGTAGGCAGGCAGCCATTGCACCAATCAAGGTGTACTTTGCCATCCGCTGTGATCGTATGAAATACCCGCAGGAAAACAGTCCGACAAAATGGGAGAGCATTGCGAAGAGTATATATTGATTGGTTTGTGCACCAAATTTATCAATTATGCCGTAAAGCACCTGTCCCTCAAACAGGAAGGATAGCAGGTAGGCAAAGGAAAAGGAAAAGGCAGCAATCGAAAGGATGCGGGTATTCCCATGGATTTTGTTCATTGCGGCACCTCCTGTTCATCAGCTGCTCCGCCGTTTCTAACCCACTCATCAATATTGGAGGTCTTAAATCGCCACAGCTTTCCAACCTTGGAGGCAGGCATATTGCGCTGTTCAATCCAACGCATGATTGTATGCCGCTTTACTCCAAGATAGTCGCAAGCCTCTTGTAAAGAAATCCATCTATTATCTGTTGTCTCTGACATAACAACACCTCGTTAAAATTCTGCAGTTTCTTTTTACAATTATACTATACATACAATTACAATACAGTAATTTATGTTGTTTTATGTTGTTTTATGTTGTTTTATGTAGTTTTAAGTTGATTTAATCTCGACTAATTTGACTGAGATAGTTATTACTCTACCTTAACTTTCGCCAACATTTCCGCTCCTGTAATTTTCCCATCCAGATAATCGTTACGAGCCTGCCGTGCCATCTTTGCCCACTCTGAGTATTCCTCTGAGGACATATCTTTGCCACTAAATTCCTCTGGCAATTTACCGTCCGCACGGTAGCGACGTGAGTACACCTTGTTGTATTCCACAAGAAAAGCGATTAAATAATCATTTCCCTGCACGCCCTTATCATAAAACAGCTTTGCACCCACCTGCTTACAGGTGCGTCCTTCTTTATATGGGCGATCACAGAAGTCACGCTTTCGCTTATCGGTCAACACAAAATAACGGTCACAAAGTTTGCACCGCTTTACATACTGGGCATTTTTCAACATCTCGGTAAATTCAAAATAGAGCATCTCATCTAAATACTCAGTGAGGTAATAGGGCATCAAACTGACACCCTCGCCATCTTGGTGCATGATTTCCAACAGATCATCGGTTTCACGCAGATTCCGGTCGTGAATATCCTTTAGGATATCAATATCCACCTTGCCGTTCTTCTTCGGCATAAGCTCATATTTAATTCTTACAGTAGCCTCAGCAAAGCCGGGGTACTCAGATACAAACTCACAAAGTCGCTGGGACATTACCTTGTCCGAGCGATTTTCTTTGTCCAAACAGGTGGTGGCTGCTTTGGTGCACACCTCCTGCAGCTCCAGAACATGCTCCAGCTCTTCCATGCAGGTGGCAAGCGGTTTAAGCAGTTCATTTTCAAAGTCACTCTGTGCATGAATGGGTGTTTTTAGAATGTTGTTTAATAAGCCCACCAAAAAGAAAGCGACATAACGATGCTTTTCCGTAATCGTCTCAACAACATCATAAATCCTATTTCTGATCAGCTGATAGTTTTCCATAGTGAGCGGAATGGATTTCGTTTCGATGAGCAGTGTTCGGTAATGCTCAAAATCCATTTCCACAAATTCAATCAGTCCGTTGCCAATATATTTTTGGGCGTACTGTGTCACTTTGTCGGTGTAAGCGTATGCCATAGAGTAAATCAGCTTATCGCTTCCTTCAAAAACCTTGATGAAAGGATATTGTTCCATAGGCTCTCCTTTCAAAAATAATCAATCTTTCGCAAAACAGCTTATTTGTTATTCGCTGTGTATTTTTGCTTCTCTGTATAGGACAATGGTAGCACAATGAATTGAAGATTACAACATTCAATTTATTGCGAACCACAAAACTAAATTTTAACTACGAGGAGGAAATTAAAATGCCAAAGAAATTAGAAACCATGGATGCCGAAACCTTGATGACCACACCTATGGAGCCGCTTAAGTTTATTGTAAGCGGACTGATACCTCAAGGTCTTCATGTTCTTGCAGGCTCACCAAAAATCGGTAAAAGCTGGTTGTCCCTATGGATTTGCTTACAGGTAGCAAAGGGCGAAAAGGTGTGGGAGTTTGAAACGCTGCAAAGTGAGGTTTTATATCTCTGCTTAGAGGACAGCTTCACTCGTATCCAAAGCAGGCTGTTTGAAATTACCGATGAAGCACCGCCCACCTTGCACTTTGCCATCATGAGCGAAACCATCGGCAGTGGACTTGAAATGCAGATTGAAAATTTTATCAAAGAGCACCCTAACACAGGGCTGATTGTCATTGACACACTTCAAAAGGTTCGCAAAACCGTCTCCGCAAATGTGAATCCCTATGCCGCCGATTATGATGACATCAATTCTCTAAAGCAGATTGCAGACAAACACAAAATTGCAATTGTGCTTGTTCACCATCTTAGAAAAACAAGTGATGCAGATCCGCTAAATATGATTTCAGGCACCAGTGGCATTGCAGGCGGTGCAGACGGCAACTTTGTTCTTCAAAAGGACAAGCGTACTGAAAGTACTGCAAAACTTGTTTGCACAGGCCGTGACATTGAAGGACGAGAATTGTTCTTGGAATTCAATAAAGAGAGTTTCATATGGGAGCTGATAGAGCCTATTGCAATAGAGAAACTCATCATACCCGATGAAATATTTTATCTCTCTGACTTTATAAAATCGGTGCCCACATTTACTGGAACAGCAACAGAGCTTGTCGAAATGCTGAAATTAGATTGCACTCCTGCGGTGCTGAAAAAGAGAATGATTAAGCACAGGGGGCACCTCTACCAAAACAGCATCAACTACTGTGAAAACCGCACCTTTGAGCGGCGAGAATTTACTCTTAGCTATGACAGCAATGACGATATGACGATAGAATCAAGCCCCCAAAACTTGCCGTCTTTGCCGTCAGCTCTGTCAGCGGACAGTAATTCTGCCACTGTCGCCCCCTGTTTGCCCCTGTGTGGGCTTTTACAGGATGAGGTGGGGTAGTTGTACCATTGCAAGGAAATCCGACAAATAAGGCGAATGTCGAGAGCGTTTGCGGACACAGCAAATTTACAAGCAAGAGTGGTGGGGCGTTGGATACGGAAGCTCACCCCTTGGGTGAGGCAAGCAAAGCGTCCGGCTATACGCCGGCCACTGTTAGGCGGGGCGCTGCCCCACACCCAGTAAGGCACACAGTGCTTTTGCGAAATCACATTTGCTACGCTCAAGGTGTGCCTCATTAAGAGGGACCAGTCCCCCTTATGCTATCCCCCTGCTCTCCGAGGGGGCAAGAACGATAAGAAAGGACAATTATTATGAAAAAACAAAAAGATAAAACCTATGCATTCAGAATCAGTTCGGCTGACCTGAAAAAGATAAAATCCCAAGCTAAACGAGCAAAATTGACCGTTACCGATTATCTAACATCCTGTGCTTTAAATAAGGAAATCACTATAATCGACGGATTGGACGGTGTGCTTTCTGAATTGAAAGCACACGGACGAAACCTCAATCAGCTAACCATTCTCTCTCACCAAGGCAGAAGTTATCCCAGCCAGATCGAAAAACTCACCGATGCCTACGGCGATATTTGTTCCGAATTAAAAAAGCTTCTGGAGGTGATCTGATGGCGACTTTCACAAGGATTAAAGTGAAAAAGCAATCCTGCGGACGGATGCTGGGGGCACTCTCCTATGTGCTTCAGGGGCATAAGGTAGGCTTTGAGGGCGGCAGAGTGGAGAGCGGTGTCAACTGTTTGCCCTACACCAGCTACCTTGAAATGATGACTACCAAGGAGAAATTCAATAAAACCGGAGATGTCTGCTTCTATCATTTTGTCCAGTCCTTCTCGGATGAAGAAAAAATCACACCCTGGCAGGCAAATGAGGTGGCACGAGAACTTGCCGAAAAGCTGTTCCCTGACTATGAATGTGCGGTGGCCACCCACAACGATACGGACAATCTCCACTCCCACATCATCGTCAATTCAGTCAGTTTTAAGGATGGGAAAAAGCTGCATCTGCCGCCCACCTCCATCCAAGAAATGCGGCAGGTCAATGATGAAATTTGTATGGCGCACGGTTTATCTGTACTGGAGCCTTATGATGGCAGAAAGAAAAAGCGCAGGCTGACACCCGGCGAATACCGTGCCGCAGAGCGTGGAGAGAGCTGGAAATTCACTCTTATCAAAGCCATTGAAGAATCCCTGCTCTACTCGGCCGATAAAGAAAGCTTTATTCAAAACATGGAGTATGAGGGTTATTCTGTTCGCTGGGATCACCACAAGCATATTCTGTTCACCACCCCGGAGGGCAAAAGCTGCCGTGACCGCAGCCTCCATGATGATACCTATCTCAAAGAAAATTTCGAAAAGTTGTTTGCCTACCGAGCCGAGCATGGCTTTACCCCTCTGACACCGGAGCCGCCGGAAGGCTGGCTTGGGCAGATAGAGCAAGCCAGCGGTCTGGCAAACGACATCATATCTATGGGTAAGAATCTGGAGAATACTGCTAATGTTCCTCCACCCATTACCCCACAAACTTGGACGGAGAGCAAGCAGCGTCAGCGAGAGGCACTAAAAAAATTGGCACAAGGGCATAAGCTTCAGGGCGAGCAGGAGCAAGACTTTACACATTCAATGTAATCGGAGGAAACAACATGGATGAAAACACAGGATTTTATATGGAAACCGAGCCGAAGGTTTTGCATCGTGATGATAAGATCATCACAGCCTTTCGAGATAGAGCTGTCTACGAAGATGAGAACGGATTTCATACGGAACGAGTAATGAGGGTGGATGGCAAAAGCTTTTATGTCAAATCCTTCTTTCCTTCAGCTCCGAAGGCAACTCCCACAGAGCAGCTGATCAGATTGATCGATAGTGATGCCAAAAAAAAATAACTTTTACCGTTCAGATAGACTTGTGCAAACCGTTGCGGTATGATGTGTAATACCGTATTCGGTTTGCCGGAAAGGAGCTTATAGATGAAACAGGCAAACGAGAAATATACGATTTTATACGCAAGGTTGAGTCAAGATGATGGCAGCCAAGGGGACTCAAATAGTATTCAAAACCAGCGATTAATGCTTGAAAAGTACGCAAAGGACAACGGCTTTGAAAATGTGAAGTTTCTGTATGATGACGGGGCAACAGGTACAAACTTTAACCGTCCTGCCTTTCAAGAGCTGATGACGCTGTTAGAAAACGGCAAGGTTGCAACCCTCATCGTCAAGGATATGAGCAGACTGGGCAGAGAATATTTAGAGATTGGCAGGCTGACGGAAATTGTTTTCCCAAGCTATGGAGTGCGGTTTATCGCTATGAATGATGGTGTGGACAGCTTGTATGGTGATAATGAATTTACTCCGTTTAAAAATATCATCAACGAGTGGTACGCAAAAGACTGCAGCAAAAAGGGAAAAGCATCGGCAAGAATCAAGGCAGAAAGCGGTGCAAGAGTAGGTTCAAGACCTCCTTTCGGATACCAGAAAGACCCTGCTGACCCTAAGCGAAAAATCATTCCCGATGAGGAAACTGCACCGATTGTACAGCACATTTTCTCTCTGTGTATGAGTGGTAAAGGCCCCAGCCAGATTGCAAGTCAGCTTAGAGAGGAGCAAATACCCACACCTTCACAGTTTTATTATCAGAAGTACGGTGTAATGATGACTGGGTACAAACCTGATGAACCCTGCAAATGGGAGCAAACTACTGTGGTTCATATCTTGGAAAACGAAGTCTACCTCGGTCATACGATTAATCTCAAGCACACAACCTTGTCCTTCAAAAACAAGAAGCGTATGGAGCGTCCCGAAAATGAGCAGGTACGAATTGAAAATACCCATGAAGCCCTCATTGATAAGACCACATGGGATATTGTACAGGATATCCGCAAGCACAAACGCCGCAGGGCTAATATGGCAGAGCAGAATATTTTCTCTGGGCTGATTTATTGCAAAGATTGCGGTGGCACAATGGTACTTCATAGGGCACATACCATGGATGCTGTTAAAAACAATTTCATGTGCTCTACCTACAAGAAGAAGGGTAAGGAAATTTGTTCAGCTCACTACATCAGGGAAACCCAACTGGCGGAGATCATTCTGGATGACCTTCGCAAGGTAACACACTATGCAAGGCAGAATGAATTCTTGTTTGCCAAGCACATTACACAGAAGAACGGTGCTGAAATCCGTAAAAAAATTGCTCAAACCGAGCGAGAGCTGGAGTCACTGAAACGCAGAGATACCGAGCTGACCGCCTTATTCAAAAGGCTGTATGAGGACAATGTGCTGGGGAAAATTCCAAACGAGGTGTTCCGCAAGCTCAGTGATGACTACCTTGTAGAGCAAAAAGAAATCCAGACTACCATCCCCAAAAAGGAAAGTGATCTGGAACGGCTAAAAGATTCGGTCAGCAACGTGAGTGCCTTCATCGATAAAGCGAAGCAATATACGGAAATCAATGAGCTCACTTCTGAAATCCTGCACCTCTTTATTGAACGAGTGGAAGTTGGTGAGCGTGGCGAAAAGTGGTCACGCACCGCCATGCAGGAAATCAATATCTACTATCGGGATATTGGTCTCTTGGATAATGTAATTGAGCAAGCAAAAGAACAAGATTCACCTCAAGCATCAATAGAAGTAGCATAAACGGTAAACGGCAGACAGCGATTACTCACTGTCTGCCGATACATACCGCACCACTTCACCACGGTTTAGAAAATGTCCCTATGACACCGTGGAGAAAGGTCCCTCCGTTTTTACTTAATCTTGAATACCATTTGAGTAGGATTCACAAATCTGAGAGCAATCAGGAAACAAGTCATTGTTATTACAAAATAGATGACGGCTAAAGCATCAATTGCTTGAGAAGGCCTGGAGCCGGCTGCAAATGCGTCGGCATATAACGCAACGACAAGTGTCATTGATTTTCCGCTTGCAACAAGATACGTGAGTTCAAAAGCAGATACAGCCTTGACGATTGATAGAATGCCGGCTGTCAGTATGCCTGGCAAAGTAAGCGGTACAAGAATCTTGAAAAATATTGTCTTTTTGCCGGCCCCCAGCATTCTTGCCGCCGATTCTATGTTAGTGCCCACTTGTTCTATAAACGGTGTAATAATTAGAATCATAAACGGTATAATTGGAACTAGGTTTGCAAGTATGACGCACAAAAGATTTGGCATCCTAGATCTGAGCAGCAGTGTCGCAAGCGGTACACCATAAGTCATTGGCGGTATAAGCATGGGAAGAAGGAATAATGTCATGACTATGCTTTTGAATTTAAAATCATTCCTCGCCATAACATAAGCGGCAGGATACGCAACAACAAGAGATGTTATAACAACCGCTGCAACAACTGTAAAGGTTACCCGCAGTAATTGCCCTATATCATGTTCATTCGCAGCATACTTATACCATTCTGTTGTGAAGACCTGAGGTATAATCCCCGTAAACCAGTTTTTGCCAAACGAGTTAACTACTACTGTAAGCAATATTCCCATGACATTTACCATATACAGAACAATTGCTACATAAAACAATATATTTGAAAACTTAATTTTTTTTGTGTACATAGATTCACCTTCATAATTCATTTTTTAACATTTTAGTAAGTGCAGTCTTTTTTGCTACCCCTTCCCGATTATGGATGCGCCTTTATATATTTTTTGCCTCCAGGTCAGGACAAGTGAAATGACTATTATTTCGATGACCGCCATAATCATACAAATAGTAGACCCCATATTCCGGTCGTATTTTTCATATGCCCATTGATATGCAGCATAGGCAATGACCCTGGTAGGACCTGACGGTTGGCCCAATAAAACTGCCGAAGGGAATACCGAGAACGACATTACAAAATTAAGGCAAAATGCAATTGCTATTCCCGGAGCCATCAACGGAAACATTATTTTCCAAAAAGTTTTGCGCTTATTTGCTCCGAGCATTTGCGCCGCCTTTTCAATATCCGGATTAATGCCCGAAGTGTAGCCGAGAAGCATTAGAAACGCAAAGGGAAACCCTTGTATAAACAGTGAAATTATTACTCCGATATAATTGTGTGTAAGTACGAGCGGCTCCGTTATTATTCCGATCAGCATCAGGAATTGATTGAACCATCCCTTTGGCCCAAGGAAGGTAAGCATGCCCTGAGAAATGAGTACCGTACCCAGCGTTATTGGTATAATAAGAAAAAAGGTTATCAGCTTTTCGGCTTTCAGACCTTTTCGCATATAATAAGCCAGTGGAACCGCTGCCGCAACGCAAAGCACCGTAACAGGAAGCGAAATGTACAGCGTAATCCAGATGGTCCTTACTTCCCACGCATCCGTGAAGAAGGCCAGATAGTTGCCAAAAGTAAATTCACCGGTTTTTGTTGTCAGGCTTAAATAGATACCGTAAATAAAAGGATAAACAAACAGTATAAGCAAAAATAAAAGTGAAGGAAGCAGAAGAATAAGTATAGACTTGTTGAATCTTTTTAAGCTCTTCATATAACTCAACCCTCTTCCTTTACAAATATAAGAACCTTTTCCGGCGGTAAACTTAGTTTGATGCTGTCTCCTGCGCTCGCATTGCACTCCGTTCTTGCGTCAATTTTCAACCCATTTCGAAGATTGGCGCTAACATTACTGACCTTTCCAAGATACTCAATCAGATCGACCGAGCAATCAATGCAGTTGACAGGACTACTTCCGGATAAAATGTCTTCAGGTCTTACGGCAGTCAGTATCTTTTTGCCGCTTTCAAAAGCATGCTCCATAGTAACCTTGCGTACCTTGTCGTTTTTGGAACACATTTTTGACACAATAGTTATACCGTTCACGTCCAACGTCATCTCAACTTCATCGCCGTTTTCTATAAAACGCACGATCTTGCCTTCCCATATGTTTTTATATCCCATAAAATCTGCTGTAAAAATGTTGGCAGGCTTTGAGTAAATATCCTGAGGGGTACCAATTTGCTGCACCTTGCTGCGTTTCATAACAACTATCTTGTCTGAAAGCGCTAAAGCTTCATGTTGGTCGTGTGTTACGTACACAGTTGTAATTTGTAATCTTTCATGTAATGATTTAAGTTCATACCTCATTTCCAGACGGAGCTTCGCATCAAGATTGGACAACGGTTCATCAAGCATCAAGAGTCTGGGTTCCAAAACGATACACCTGGCAATAGCTACCCTCTGCTGCTGGCCGCCTGAAAGCTGGCTGGGGTATTTATCCCCGCTGCCTTCAAGATGCACAAGGGCTAATGTATCTTCAACACACTTTTTGATTTCCTTTTTATCCATCTTTCTAATTTCTAGCCCGAATGAAATATTTTGTGCAACAGTGAGATGCGGAAACAGCGCATAATTCTGAAAAACCATACCAAACCCTCTTTTTTCGGGTGCAGTAAAAATATCTATAGAATTATCTATGCACTCGTCATCGACGAATATTTCACCATTAGTAGTCGGAACAAGTCCGCATATGCAGTTTAAAGCAGTACTTTTCCCGCAGCCTGAAGGTCCGAGAAAAGTTACAAATTCACCTTTCTCTATTGTCAGGTTGAAATCATTTAGCACTTCAAAATCACCATACGATTTAAATAAATTTTTAATTATAAGTTTATTAAATTCTCTCATATAATCACCATAAACAAATATTTTTTTGAAACTAACAATTTAGGCTTTTGGATAAAGGACAGGTGTTGCTTTTTAAAACCAACGACCCGTCCTTTACGCCTTAAATCAAATCTTCTTTTGCATGGATTATTTCTTGATTTTTGCTCCAACAAGCTTATCCCACATATCGAAGGCTACTACCATTGCTAAAGGTTCAAGTGAGGTTTCATTCGGGAATGTATTTATAGCCTTGTCGTATTCAGGGCGCATTGCAGCCATAATTTTATCCTGTGTTTCCTTTGGAGCCATTGTCAGCGGGATGTTCTTTATAGAAGGTCCCGGATAGAAGTAACCAGCATCGTATGTTATAGCCTGCTGTTGAGGTCTCATAAGAAATTGGATAAGCGCATATACTACATTTTTCCTATCTGCATCAAGTCCTTTAGGCACGCACATAAAATGAGCATCGTTTACCCAAGTTGTCCTATTAAAGAAGAAGCCCTTGTAAGTTGCCGGTATATTTGTCGCAAGTATTCTCTGGTTCATATCCCAACCGAGATGGCTTGCAATCATCCATCGGGTTCCCTGCCCTAATTCTTTGAAGGTTATGCCGGTACCGGTCGGATAGTATTCGATGTAATTATCAAGCTCCTTCAAGTATGCCCATGTTTTGTCCCATGTTGTCGGATCCTTGGGATCCTTGTCGCCTAATATGTACGGCAAACCCTGCAGGAATGATCTGCCCGGGCCGGAGTTGGCAGGTCGTGCATAAAGAAATTTGTTTGGATTTGCTTTTGCCCAGACAAGAAGCTCGGCGGGAGTTTTCGGGATATTCTTTACTTTATCGGGGTTATAAGTGAACATTGGGCCGCCGGGGCAGAAAGTAACACAGATGCCCATTCCCTGACCGATTTCGAAAGCTTTTTTAGCACCCGGCAGATAGTTGGCTTCAAGATCAGGCAATCTGTCTTTTAAACCAGGCCATAGTGGTTCCCATATTCCTGCTTCAGTACCTGAGGCCAGTCCGTCAAATCCGGTAAGAACCAATGAAGTATCAATATTGTTTGCAGCCTGCTGCGCTTGTATCTTTGCAGTAAGCTCAGGTGATGTAAGCTTTACAAACTCAATATCGCTGACAAGGTTCGGATATTTTGATTTAAATGCTTCAATTGCCGGCTGTGTAAGCTGTAAGTTTCCCGCTACGTCTATAATACTTAGCTTAACCGGCTTCGATGTAGTTTTCACAACCGTTACTTCACATTTCGCAAATATTTTTTTATTGGACGAGTATACCGTTATTGAAGTAGTTCCTAATCCTATGCCGGTTATTCTGCCATTCTTGTCTATTGTGGCAATATTTTTATTAGCTGTAACATAAGTCAATAATCTTGATGTGGTATTAACCGGTGTAAAGGCTACTTTCAGTGTGTGGGTTTGATCGGCGAAAAGGGTAATTTTACTCTTGTCTAAAGCAATACTCTTTGCAGCAACTATTTTAACCGCTGCAACTTGTAGGGATATAGTCATTACCAACATAATGCAGATTATTATTGCTAATATCTTCTTCATAAAAACCTCCTATTAAACTATCTAATGAATTGATGCTTTTAGG